>DRKG01000189.1 GCA_011051855.1 bacterium
AGCAGCGGATTCGCAGTCCTGCGGTTGCGCTGCTCCTGCTCGCGCGAATAGACGATCTCAGCGCCCGCGACCGGCATGTTCGACCCATCGAGCACGATGCCGGTGATCGACCCGGCGAGCGGCACCGTCACTACCAGACCATCGAGGTCCCGCACACCGTCCACGACCACGCCGTCGAGGTTGCCTTCGCCGTAGACAGGCTCACCTTCGCGCACTCGCCGGGGCCGACCGCCGAGGCGCCGGCCAGCCGTCAGCCGATAGCTGCCCGCCGCAATCGATTGCATTTCGAACTCGCCATTCTCATCGGTGCGCGCCTGGCTGAGCCCTCCTTCCGCGATCATGCCGATCAACCCACCGGCACCCGACAGCCCGCCCGCGTCACTGCCAAGTGTGACCCGGATGCGTGGCACGGGGTTGCCGCGCGTGTCGATGACGCGCCCGCGCAGCGAAGTCGTCGGCAAATCGACATCGAACACGAAGTCGCGCACCTCATCCGGCACCGACACCTCGAACGTCGTCTGCACCGGCTGTCCCTGAAACCGCGTGACCTGCATCACGTAGTCACCCGGCGAGATGCCGATCAGCTCGTAGCGGCCGCGCATGTCGGCGGCATTGGCGCGCACCCCCATGCCCAGCAATCCCTGCCGATCGCTACCGAGCAATGTCACCAGCGCGCGCGGCACGGGTTCGCCGTTCTCGCGCACGACGCCGAACACACGCACGCCATCCTCGGTCTCGTCGTGCACGTCGAGCCGCGCCGTGCGACCGCGCCGCACGGTCACGGTCTTCAAGCGCATATTGCTCATCAGCTCGAGCGGGATGTTGTCGGCGCGCTCGTCGAGGCGCGACTTGAACACCACGTATTGGCCGGGCGGCAACCCGTCGATGCGATAGTAGCCGTTCTCGTCGGTAGTGCCGCTGCGCATCGAGCCGGCCTGCAAACTGAACGCCACCATCAGCGCATCCGCCAGTGGCCGCATGCCGAGTCCGGTGACCGTGCCCTCGATGCCGCCGCCGGCGTCGATGACGATCTCGACCGGCGGAGTCGGCGCGTCGGGCTCGACGACGACATCGGTGGTCGACGCCTTCGCCAGATCGGGGTGGCGCGCGGTGAAGCGGTACTTCCCCGGTGCCAGCGCCGGCACCGTAAACGCACCGTGGCTGTCGCTGATCGCCGCCCGCTGGTTGGTTGACAACGCCAGGAAGTCGAAGTCTTCGCGATCGACCTGGAACAGGCCGCGCAAGCCGCGCCGACGCTCCCGCGGCTCCCCGTCCTCGGCTTTGTAGGCGGTCACCTGGGCATCGCTGACCGGCGCACCGGCAGCATCGATGACGCGCCCCGCAACCGGCACGCCGACGCCGCACTCGAACACGAGCTCCTCGCTGACTTCACCGGCCTCGAGGTCGACGGTCTGGTTGTCCGGCGGCAGATAGCCGTCCGCCCGCAAGCGCACGCGCACGCGGCCGGGCGGCACGCCAGTCAGCGCGAAGGATCCGTCATCCGAACGCACCTCGCGCCAATCGCCGCCCATGTCGCGGTCGCCCATCGTGCGGCCTTCCGGCAGATGCCGGGTGCGCTTCTCGCGCAGGCGGCGCCACGGTGGCCCCCGACGCCGATCGCCTCCCCGCTCGCTGCTGGCGTCGACGGCAATCACGTTCCCGTCCCGATCGCGCCGGATCTCGCGCGTTCTCGTCTCGACGCGGAAACGGGTCACCGGCTCTCCGTTCGCAACCACCTTGCCGCGAATCGTCACCCCGCGCAGCAGCTCGATCACCAGCTCCGGATCGTCGAGTTCGACGCCGGTCACGACCGCAGTGGTGTAGCCTGGCTTCGCGGCCTGCACTACCAGCCGCTCGCCGGTCATGCCCTTGGCGACGAACCTGCCATTCTCGTCGGTCACCGCTTCGACACGCCGAACCTTCAGCATCATCTTCAAGAACTGCGGATCGTTCGGCCGCTCGAACGGACGAAGCTCGACGTTCGCCCCGGCGAGCGGCTGGCCCCGGTCGTCGACGACGGTCCCTGTCACGGTCCGGCCTTCGCCGAGCTGCAGCACCAGGTCGTCGTAGACGCCACCGTCGACGACCGCGAGTTCGACGATGTTGCTCGGCGCGACGTCCTGCGCCGCGGCCACGAACGCAACCCGTCCCGCACCGACGTGCTCGACCCGAAAGCGCCCCTCAGCATCGGTCTCGATCGGCTCGGAGCGCCCGTCGGCCGAGAACAGCACCCGGCTGATGTCCAGGTAGACCATCGCAACGTTCGCGCCGACGAGCGGCTCACCCGCCGGATCGAGCACGGTGCCGGCGACCACGGCCCCCTGATGGCCCTGCACCGTCAGCGTCGTGACCTGCCCCGCGACAACCCCGACGCCGTGCACCTCCTCGAGCGCGATCGAATCGGCGGTCGCCGCGACCGTGTAACCCTTGCCCGCGGGCACGCCGGGAATGTCGAAGCGCCCCTCTTCGTCGGTGACCGTCTCGAGCCAGCGATACTGGCGATCCGTGAGTTGGCCGAGGAACGCGTTCAACCCCGGCCGCACGCTGACGCTGGCTCCCGGCGTCGGCGCGCCATCTGCTCCGAGCACGATGCCGCGCACCCGACCACCCGGCGACGCGCGCAGCTCGACCCCATCGGCGATCTGGCCCTGCGCCAACCGCACCGACGCCGGTGTGCGCACGAACCAGCCGTCACTCTGGCCGTCGAGGAACAGCCGCCCGGCCGACAACCCGAGCAGCTCGAACGTGCCGTCCGGGTTGCTGACCGTGCGGCCGAGTTCGCGGCGCGGCGCGCGCGTGTCGACGAACATGCCCTGGCGGAACAGGCCGCGGAACCGGTCGACCAGTGGCGCCAATGACGGCTGGTCCTTGACCGCGATCACTTCGACGCCGCCGAGCGGCTGGCCGGTGCGCGCATCGACGACGATTCCGCGCACGCCGGTGTGGGCCGCGTTCGCGGCGACCTGCTCGCGCACGGGGTCGATCCCTGCGGCACCGACCGCATCGACCCCGTCGGCCGCCGACGGCAGGGCGCCGATCGCCGACGACGGAACCTCGATCACGCCGTTGTCATCGGCACCGGGCGGCAACGCGACATCACCCGGATCACCGAGACCAAACAGGGCGACCAGCACGCCGACGACGAGGACGGCCAGCACGATCGCCAGGGCTGCACGATTCTGCATGGGTCTTGAAGGGGGCTCCACGGGGGCGCGCGGGAGCGGGGCGCTGGTGGCCGTCGCAGCGGCCCGACTGTCAGGGGTTTTCGTGCGTCCGCGGGGGCTGCACCCGCGGCAGTTCGATGACGAACCCGGTCTCGCCGGGGCGCGACGACCGCAAGCGGATCGAGCCGCCGTGCGCCTCGACGAGGCGGCGACAGATCGCCAGCCCGAGGCCGGTACCGGAAGTCTTGGTGGTGAAGTAAGGGTCGAACAGGTGCTCCCGAACGTCGTCCGGGACGCCCGGCCCATCGTCGACGACCGCGATCACGACGCTGCCGGTATCGCCGTCGACCCGCGAACGAAGCCGGACGTGCACGGGTCCGCCCTGCGCCTCGATCGCGTTCTGCACCAAGTTGACGAACACGCGCGCCATCGCGGCCTGGTCGATCGCGACCTGCGCGTCGTCGGCGCCGGGCTCGAACGTCATCACCAGCGCCCGTCCAGCGAACAGCCGCTCGGTCTGCCCGCGCAACTCGTCGAGCCAGGCGTCGACCACGACCACGCTCTGCTGTGCCGCCGCGACTCCTGCGAACGCACGGAAGTCGCTGGCGATGCGATCGAGCGCCTCGGTCTGCTCGAGCACCGTGCGCGCCAACCGATCGGCGACCTGGTCGGCCCGCGGATCGTTCTCGCTGCGCGCGCGCTGCAGCAACTGCGCAGTCATGCGCATCGGCTGCAAGGGGTTCTTGACCTCGTGCGCAACCTGCCGCGCCATCTCCGCCCACGCTTGGTCGCGTTCGACCTGCGCCAGCCGCTCGCGGCCGACGGCGAGCTCGCGCGCCATCTGGTTGAACGCCCGCGCAAGCTCCCCCAGTTCGGGCCCACCGCGCTGCGAAACGTTGACGGCGAGGTCGCCACCGGCGATGCGACGCGTCGCCGCGAGCAACTCATTGACGGGCGCCGTGATTGCGCGCGACGCCACCAAGGACCACGCCGCCAGCACCACGATCGAAACCAAGATCGCAGCCAAGAGCACCCGTTCGAACGCATCACTCGCCGCGAACAGCTCGGCCTCGGGCACCGCGACCCCGATCACGAACGACCGCGCGCCTTTGCCGCCGCCGGGCGCATACCCGACGCGCCAGCGACGTTGGTCGCGCCCGAGCGTCGCACAGCGCCCGAAGTCGTGCGCCGCGGCGAGCCGCACCGCCAGCTCGGGAGGGTCGAGCGGCCGGCCGTAGAAGCTGCGATCGGTGTGCGCCTGCACCACGCCGGTGCGGCCGATCAAGAACACCTCGGCCGACGGCAGCCGCGCCTCATCGAGCAGCACCTGGCGGGCGTCGTCGATCACCGCCTGCACCTCGGACCAGCGCAACAGCGCAAACAGCACCCCGGACGGGCCGCCGCGCACCGGCACGTCCATCGCGACTCCCAGGTGGTAGCTGCCCGGATCCATCGAACGAAAGTCGAGCCCGCGGTGCAGGTAGGGCGAACGTCCCCACGGCAGGAAGTGGGTGCCGCGCTGCGTCTGCGCGCGCCGAAACCAGTCGGTCTCGGCGACGTTCCGCGGGATCAACCGCGCCCGCCGCTGGTGCGCGCTCGGATCGAGACGGCGGCCGTCCTGCCAGTAGACGACGCGCCCGTCGCCATCGGCCAACAGCAACAGGTCGAGGAACTCGCTGAGCAGGTCCGGCACCAGGTTGACCTGGTCGGCGAAGGCCTCGAGTTCGGCGCGTTCGGCTTCGGCGTCGGCCTCCAGCACGCGCCGCGACAGCTCGCGCACGATCGCACACGCCTGGTCGGTGCGCTCGAGCCGGGTCTCGATCTTCTGGGCGAAGTCGTGCGCCAACTGCGGCAGAAACACGCGCACCACCTGCTCGTCGATCTGTTCGCGCATCGAGCGCAGCGAGAACCATCCGTAGAGCAGCAGCGGCAGCACCGCCGACACCAGCAAGGTGATCAGGAACCGGCTGGCAAGCGAGAGTGCGCGCACGCAGCGATTATGCCGCACGCGGTCGATCGTGGGCGATCAGTTGCCGCCGTCGGAACCGCCGCCCTCGACCTCACCCGCCTTGCGCTGCGCGATCGCGCGCTTCAGCCGCTCGATGTGCCGTTCTCCGTCGCGCCATTCGGGGTAGTAGGCCTCGGCGCTCTGGTAGTGACCCAGCGCCTTCTCGAGATCGCCGGCCTGCTCGGCCTCTTCGGCGAGCCGCCATTCGACCTTGGCGCCTTCGATGTCGACCTTCAGGGCCGCGATGCGCGCCTGTTCGTCCTCGACACCATCCGGGTACTTCTCGGCCAGCGCCTCGAACGCGGCCAGCGCCTCGGCCTTCTTGCCCATCACTTCGAGATCGCGTGCGGCCCGGTATTCGGCCTTCGCCTCGAGCTTGCGCACCTCGATCATCAGCTCGCTGATCGCGCCACGCGACAGCGTCGAACGTTCGAACGCATCGTCGAGCAAACCACGCGCGTCGGCGTAATGCCCGTTGCGCATCAGCAACTGAGCCTTCTCGATCAACTCTTGCGCGCGCAGTTCGTTCTGCATGCGCTCGATGCCGGCCTTGGCATCTTCGATCTCGGGGTCGAGCAGCAGGGCTGCCTTGTAGAGCACTTGTGCGGCGCCGAAGCGGTTCTCGTGCTCGCACTCGAGCGCGCGCGCCATCGTCTCCCTGGCGCTCGCCCGGCGGGCATCGAGGCGCAGCTTCTCGGCGCTGTGGCGCTGCTCGTCATCGGGGTCCGGCGTCGAGTTGATCACCGACGCCGCGTGCCATGCGACCTCGACGTGACGGAACTCCGGCACCTTGCGCACCGCCTCCAAAAACTGCGCCCGCGCCCGCGCGTTCAACCGCTGCAGCTCGGCGCGCACGCTCGCAATGCCGTCGTCGGCTTCTTCGAGTCCCGGCACCAACCGCTGGCTGGCCAGGAACTCCTTCATGGCGTCGGCATACCGGTCTTCGGCGAGCAGCTCGTACCCCCGCGCGACGATCCGCCTCGCCTGCTTGCGGTGCGCCGCGGCGCGCAACGCCGCCAGCCCCGGATAGTCCGGATCGGCCTCCGCGAGCGCATCCAGGTCGCGCAGCGCGAGGTCTTCCTTCTCCTGGAAGATGAGCCGTTGGGCCCGATCGCGCAGGAACGCACGCCGCACCCGTTCGTGCTCGCGCGCCAGTTCGGCTTCGACCTCACCCGCCCGCTGCTGGCGCACGAACTCGCCGTGCAGCTCCTCGAAGGCATGCTGGTAGTCGCCGAGACGCTCATAGCCGCGGCTGCGTTCGATGGCGGAGTTCGCGCCGCAACCGGCCAGTAGCAGCAGGCCGACGGCGGACAAGACCTTGGGGAACGATCGCACGAAAATCATGACGGAGCAGCGGGTTGGTCTCGGGACCGCGGACCGGCGACAATGCCCGGCCCGCCTGAGACCGCCCCAGAGCCCACCATCTTCCCGACGTTCCACCGGATGTCCACAGCTTCGCCCCCTGCGTTCGGCTTCTCCGACTACATCCGCTCGATCGAGCAGGTGCTCGACCGCCGCCCATCCAACCGAATCATCATCCGCGAGGTCTCGGCCGCAACCAAGCGGCTGTGCCGCGACGATCGCTGGCTTCAGGAACCGTTCCGGCAGGGCAACCCCGACCACTACACCCGCCACCTGCTGCACAAGGACCCGCAGAACCGTTTCATCGTGCTGTCGCTGGTCTGGCAGCCCGGCCAGGTCACGCCGATCCACGACCACGCGTGCTGGGGGGTGATGGGCCTCGTCGACGGCACCCTGGAGGAGATCTGCTACGACCGGCTCGACGACGGCTCGCGCCCGGACTACTGCGAACTCGAGCAGACGCGCGGCACCGATGTCGGCAAGGGCGGCGTCGCCTACCTGCTGCCGCCCTACGAGGAGATCCACCGGATCGGCAACACCACCGACCGCCCGACGATCTCGCTGCACGTCTACGGCCGGGATCTCGACGAGATCAACGTGTTCGACCCGGTGACCGGCAGGGTCAGCCCGATGCGGATCAAGTACTACTCGCCCGACGTCGGCGACGTGCCGTTCGTGATCTGACCGGCGCGTCGTCGCGCAAGTCCTCCTCAAGCCTTGCTGATGAACGTCTCGAGGTCGGCCTGCAGGTTCGACAGGCCGTAGTCGTCGACGGTGATGCAGCGGTAGACGATGCGCTCGAGATCTTCCGGCGTCTTCGGGTTGAGCACGTTCGGCGGCGTGTAGCTGAAGAAGTAGCTCAGCGACAGGCGCTGGATCTCACCACCGCTCTGGCGGCCGGCGAACTCCCACGGCACTTCGTCGAACGGCAGCGTGCCGGTCAGGATCTCGTAGATCATGATCCCGATGGCCATCACGTCGGCCTTGCTGTCGGTCAGCAGCATCGGGTTGTAGTGCGGCGTCGTCGTGACCACGGGTCGCTCCGGAATGCGCATCGCCGGGTCGAGCAGCACCACCTTGCCGCTGGGCTTGACGACGATGTTCTCCGGCTTGAGGTCGCCGTGGTAGTGCAT
>DRKG01000190.1 GCA_011051855.1 bacterium
CCGCCGCCGCCGCCAGCACCGCCGACAGAGAAGTGTTCGAGCGACGTATGGCCGGCCGGCGGGGTGATCGCGATCGGGAAGGGGTTGCCGCCGTTCGCGATGGCCCCCGTGGTGATCGTCAGGGAGGGGGAGTTGTGCGTCGGAGCGACGGCCATGCCGCCGAAGGTCGCGAACCCGCCACCGCCGCCACCCGGACTGAAGTAGCCGCAGTAGATGTACTGCAGCAGGGGCACCGACGACGCCCAGACTCCGGTCGGCGGCATCAACGTGCTGCCCGCACCACCGGTGCCCGCGACCGAAGCGGCGAAGGCGTGCCCGGCCGCGACGCGCACATCCCCACCCGGCTGGCCGCTGGTCACGTCGACGCCGTTGACCACGACGGGGCCGGCGTTCTGGCACTCGTCCCCGCCATCGCCGCCGGGCGCACCACCGGCACCGCCGGCACCGCCGGGCTGGCCGGGCGTGTAGGTGTAGAGCACCGGGCCCGAGCGCGCTTGGAACGAACTGATCCGCTGGCCGCTCGCAGGGCCGGAAGTTACGAGTTGCGCAGGCATGTCCGGCGCATCGACCGAAACCTCGCCATGCACTTCGACCATGCCGCGCACGAACACCGTCGCCGGGTTGCTCCCGACGAAACGCACCGCGACGCCCGCCGGGACCACGAAGTCGGTGAAGTAGAACCGGCCGTTGGTCACCTGCTCGTTCGCACCGCTGAGGGTGCGATCCGCCGGAATCGTCATCAGATCGGTACTGAACTCGTAGACCCCGGGCTCGACTTGCACGCCCAACGCCGGATCGAACGAACCGTGCAGGCCATCGCCCCCGATCGCGACCTTGGCGACTTCGCCGGCCACCCAGCGATCGCCAGAGGCGAGCGGGTCGCGCCGCGCCTCCGTATCGAAGCTCTCGACCACGGCCTGCTCGCCGGTGGTGGCGCCGACCTGGACTTCGAGCCCCGGTGAGCCCGCGACGAGCGCGCCGGTCCCGTCGACCTGCAGGAACTGGGCGTCGTAGAGTTCGCCGAGCAGGCTGGCCTGGTTCGGCAACCAGATCATCTGCGACGCCGTGCCCGTGGAGGTGCCGAGCACCGTCACGACCGCCGGGTCGACCCGCAGGTAGCAGAACTGGATCAGCAGCGGCAGCGACACCCCGCCAGCCGACGTGCGGGAGAGGCCGAGCACCGACAGCGCCAGACTGCCGGCCGGCAGATCCGCCTCCAGCCGGTGCCACGTGCCCGGCACCGGCTCGCCGGCAGCGACGCGAATCGTGCCGCCGTAGAAGCCGCACGAACTGCCGAACGCCAGCCAGCTGGCGCCGGGCTCGGCGACGTGCCGGAAGGTCTCGACACCCGCGCCGTAGTTCGCGACGTAGAGCATCTCCCCGCGACGGCGATCGAAGGCCATGGCCGTCGCCGCCGGTGGCACGTAGGACCCGGACGATGCGGTGACTGCGTGGAAGCGCAGGCCGTCCCATTCCAGGGTCGCACGGTCGGAGTAGGGCTGCACCAGCACCACGCGACCGCGGCGCGGGTCGAACGCCAGCTCACCGAGGGCCGTCAGCGTCGGCGTCGACGCCAGGTACTGCCAGGTGTCGTCGGCCAACGCCGCCACGTCGAGCAGCCCGAAGTTCGATGTGAACAGCAGGGCTTCCCCGCGCACGGTGTCGCCGACGACGCGGGCATCCGCGACGGCAAACGACGGTCCCGCGCTCCAGCCACTACCGTCCGAATAGAAGTGCGTCTCGTAGAAGCCCTGGGCGTTGCGGCCGACCAGCACCATGCGGTCCCCATCGGCTTCGTAGGCGAGCGACGGATCCGCGAGTACGTTCGGGGGCCCGGCGATCTGGGTGAACACACCGTTCACGTCCATGAGGTAGGCATCGCCAAGCCACGCCCCCGCCGCCGAACCGCCGTAGAGCATCGTGCCGTGCTCCCCGTAGAGCGCGAACGCAGAGTTGTCGCGGCGCGGCGCAATCGGCGTCGAGAACGGCGTCCAGCCCGTGCCGGACCACACGTAGTCGAGGGCATTGGCGTTGGCGGAATCGCCCCCGATCAGGAAGGTGGCGCCGTTCAGCGAGCCCGCCATGCTGTAACCGGTCCGCGGCGGCGGCACGACGGTCGACTCGATCGGGCGCCAGTCGCCGACCGATTGCGCGGGCAGCATGACGGCGAGGGGCAGAAAGGCGCCAAACAGGCGCACGAGCGACGAGGGCACGCTTCGTGTACGCAGCACTGGGGTCTCCCTTGGATAGGGGTGTCGCGCAATACGCCGACCGGCAGAGGGCGAACCGACCGGCATGGGAGCCTCCTGGCTCCGAATGTGGCCCACTATCCCGGCGCGCAACGGCAGTAACCGAAGTTCCGGTGGCATTGCCGATCCGGCGACACCGGCACCGCACAAACGTCGTCAGCGCACGCTCTTGCGGTCGGCGTCGGTGCGCGGATAGACACCCCGCTCCTTCAGCAAGGCGACCAGCGCGTCCTGGTCCTTCTCACGCGCGAACAGAACCTCGGCATCACTCGCCCCGACCAGGTGAAAGAAATCGACCTGGCCGGCGGCCAGCGAGAACGACGACGGATAGTGATCCGGCTGCTCGACCAAGAGCCACCGGATCGCGCTGTCGAAGCTCGGTGTAATCGAGTCGTTGAGCGGCACCCGGTTGCCGTATTCGAGCAGTTCGGCGCCTTCGTAGGAGCCCACCGCAACCAGCAGCTCATAGGCCATCAGGTTGTGCAGCAAGGGCACCGCCCAGTCGGCTTCGTGCGTCGACTCCACGACCAGCTCGAAACCGAGGCCCGCGAAGCCCGACGGATCCTTGCCGGGCGCCTGCAGGTTCCACGGATTGCTGAGCCCGGACGTGACGTAGATCCAACTGTCGCG
>DRKG01000191.1 GCA_011051855.1 bacterium
GAGACCACCGTCGACGAGATCTTCCTGCTGTCCGACGGCGCTCCATCGGTCGGCGACGTGATCGACCCGGTCGAGATCCTGCGACTGACGCGCGAGATCAATCGCTTCAAGGAAGTGCGCATCAACACGGTGTTCATCAGTTCGGAAACGCCGCCACAGGTTCAGGCCGCACAGCGCCAGATGAGCCTGTCGCCGGCGGAACTGATGAAGCGCATGGCGCGCGAGAACGGCGGGCGCTTCCGCGACGTCTGATCCGCTGGCCTATGCGTCGGCGCCTGCCGACACGGAAGGCGACCCGTGGCCGCGACCGCGCCGCAGGCACGGACCGGTCAGCGCCAGCAGGCCTCCGACGATCACCAGCGTCCAGGCCGCGCGGTCCGACTCCTTCAGCGCCTCCTTGGGAACCTCGGCCATCGCCAGCGCGATGCGCGTCTCACCTCCCTGGAAGGCGAACGTCGCATGACCGAGTGCCCGCCACAGGAAGAAGGTGTTCTCGACCTCGTTGCGCATGTAGCGCGCCAGCGCGACCTGGCCGTGCAGCACCAGACCGGCGCCGAGCACGAGCCCTCCGATCATCGTGAACAACCAGCGCGCGATGCCAAGCATGCCTACGAGACCGCTCCGCGACGGCGCGTCGACTACGACCCGATGGTGAAGGTGCCGGCCTGCGACGTGCCCAGCGGCAGCGGGAACGGCATCGAAACGTCCAGATCGACCCACTGCGTGCTCAGGCTCTGGCCACACAGCGAAGCGTCGTTCGGGATCAGGATGTTGGCCGTCACGGTCGGGCCACCAACCGCCGTCAGCGAGGTGATCGGATTGATGCAGCCCTGTGAGCCGGGGATCGAGCCAAACGGAGTCAGGCTGACGGGAGCCACTTCGGTTCCGACGAACAGGACACTCAACAGGCCGGCGGTATTGCCGCCGTCGATGGCGAAGTTCGCACCGAGCGTCGGCAGGCCGGGGAAGCTCAGCACCGGACCGCCGAGGCTGTGGTAGCCGGGGCCGCACGCAGTCGACAGCGAAGTCGTCGCCGTGGACGGGCTCGCGACGCGGACGTTGTCGATGTGGATCTCCCACGCGCCGCCTCCGATGCTGGCGTCGTAGTCGGTCAGCAGGTAGACGGTGATGTCGGCGGGAGCGTCGGTGACCACCGGCACCGCCACGGTCTGCACGGACTGGCCCGAATCATCGCCAGCGGTGGCAAACGACTGGGAGAACGACAGATCCCAGTAGTTCGTCGTGACACCGCCCACCGCGGCCGCGATGCGCGCGCGATCGACGCTGCCCGAGTCGGTGACGATGCGCACGTCGACGAACACGTTGTGCACACCGGCCGACGGAGCCGCCCCGACGTAGGTCCTGTAGGCACCACCGGTGAACCCGCCGTCGGTCAGCACGAGTTCGCCAGCGGCCTGCGAGACCGCCGTGAAGCCACTGCCGAACGGCGCCGTCGACGGCGTGATGGATGCCCAGCCGTCCGTTCCCGCGCTGAAGTCCGACAGCGTCACCGGGGCACCGAAGCAGTTCTCGTGCGTCACGTCGTCGATCTGCACCACCCAGGTGCCGGCGCCGACCGAGCTGTCCTGCTGATCCGGCGTGAAGAACGCGGTGAAGTCCCCCGTGCCATCGGCGCGCACGGTCGCCGCGTAGCGCACGAACACCTGCCCGCTGTCGTCCGCCGTCGTCGACAGGCTGCGGCCATAGCCGAAACCCTGATCGACGAGGCCGACGCTGCCGGCGGCGACACCGAACGAAGTGCCGAACGTGCCTGGATTGGAGTTCGGATCGGGGCTGAGCGTGCCCGGATCGGTCACGATCCTGGCCAGCGCACTGATGGTCACGAAGCCACTGGTCGGCAGTCCCGAATAGGTGCGAATGGCGCCACCTCCAAAGCCGCCGTCACTGAGGTTGAGAACGTCGTTGCCGGAGACGGTCACGCCACTGGCGGCCGTGAAGCCGTTGGGGAAGGTCGTGGTGCCGTTGATGCTGCCGGTCCAGCCGTCGGCCGTCGGCCCCGTGAAATCGGAGAGCACGGTCTGCGCCGACAGCGACGCGGTCACCGCCGTGGCGAGAAGGAGGGAGCGAGTAACGAGATTCATGGCAGACGAGCGCGAGGAGGAGAGGAGAGAGAGAGAGAGACAGGCGCGGATCCAGGCATCCGAAACCCGTGCCCAGCTTCAGGCGGTCTGGATCAGGCGTCAAGCCGGGCACTTCGCCCGATCCTCTGCATCTGCGGGCCCGCGGTCACGGAGCAGGGACTCATGGCGCGATGAACTCGCCGAGCGCCTGCTCGCCGGGCACCTCCGAAAGCGCGTAAAGGACCAAGTCGCCCACGGCGCGGCGCGCGAGGTGAAAGGGCTTGCCCGGAGGCAATTCGACCTTCGGATCCTCGGAGCGCGGCAATACGAACACGCAGACCGGGCGGTTCTTCGACTCGGTCAACAAGGTCATGTAACCGCCGGTCGGCAGGCCGTCGTAGGCCCCGACGACCTCGACTTCGGCGTCGGCGGCCACCTGGAGCGGCGCGGAGAAGCGCTGGCGGCAAGCCCCGGCGAGGTCGAACCCCTCCATTGCGCAGCCGCCCCCCCCGCAGTTCACGAAACCGCGTTCGACAGCATCCTCGTAGGCCGCCACCCACATCGCGCCGAGTTCTTCCCCCGACGCGGCGGCCGGCCCCGCGGAGGAAGAGGAAACCGCGGCCGACGGAGCACTCCACCGCCCGATCGCGAACGCGAGCAGGAGAGCTGCGGCGGCACCGAGGAGGAGAATGGGCACGGGCAGGGATCGCCGCGGCGGCTCCGCAGCCTCGCGCACCAGTGCGGCAAGCCGGTCGGGCGACGGCGGGGCGAAGGCCGCGCGCAGTTGTTCGTCGAGGTGACGGTCGAGATCGTCGTGGCTCATGAGGTCTCCGATCTGGGCATCGGGATGACCCGGCCCCCGGGGCCGGACTCGAGTGCACGGCGCAACACCTCGCGGGCGCGACGCACGTGGCTCTGGGCGGTGTTCTGCGGAATGCCGAGCAGATCGGCGATCTCCGGAAACGTGTAGTCGGCGACGACGCGCAGCAAGAGGCACTCCCGCGCGGTTTCCGAGAGTCCGGCCAGACCGCGCGCAAGCTCGTCGGACAACCCGAGGCTCTCGGCATCGAAGCCGGTTTCGAAAGGACAGGGTGGGGCCGCGCGATCCTCGGCACCGACCTCGTCGAGTCCGACGGGCCGCCGGCGGCGTCGCCAATTGCCGCCGACGTTGCGCAGAATCCGCATCAGCCACGCGCGGAGGTCCCCCCCCACCGCGAACTTCGAACGATGCTGCCAGGCGACCCGCGCCGTCTCCTGCAGGAGGTCGGTGGCGTCCGCACGCCCGACCCAGGCCGCAGCCACCGCCGACAGCGCGCGTCCGTGCGTAACGAACGCCCGCACGAGATCGTCGCCAGTCAGTGTCGGGGCGGCCACGCGCGGCGCTCGGGTCAGCCGTTGCAGCAGGGCGCCTTCTTGGCCTTCTCGGCCTTGACGGGCTTGGCGGGCTTGGCGGGCTTGGCGGGCTTGGTGGTCTTGCCGCCACCCCCCTCCTGACAACAGTCGTCGTCCTTGCCGGCCTTCTTCATGGCCTTGTGCGCGCCCTTCTTCGCTGCGGCCTTCTGGCCCGCCATCTCGGCACAGCAGTCGTCGCCCTTGCCCTTCTTGTGGTCCATCTTGTGGTCGGCAGCGTGGTCGGCAGCGCCACCCGCCTCGCAGCAATCGCCGCCTTTGCCGGCCTTCTTCATGGCTTTGTGCGCGCCCTTCTTCGCCACGGCCTTCTGGCCCGCCATCTCGGCACAGCAGTCGCCGCCCTTACCGGCCTTCTTCGCAGCAACCTTCTTCGCTGCAATCTTCTTCGCTGCGGCCTTCTTGCCGGCAGCCTCTCCTTCGCAGCAACCGGCCGGCGCGGTCTTGGCCTTGGCCTTGCCTTGCGTGGCGGGCTTCACGACCTTGACCGCCGGCACCGGTTCCTGTGGGGCGTAATCGAGCGAGGTGAACGAGGAAAGAGACAGGATGAATGCGTAGCTGATCATGTTGGTGTGTGCCTTATGTCGCGAGGGGGCGAGATTCGTGCACGAACTCGGAAAACTTCTTCCAGGCACTTCGGGCGCCCCCCTCAGCGGCCGGCCGGCACGAACACGCGCCCGGCGGCGCGCCGCAGCAACGGCTTCGGGGACGAGGGCGCCTCAGCGCAGTCTTCCTCGCCACGGTCGCGGGGTCGGCTGCCCAGGTA
>DRKG01000192.1 GCA_011051855.1 bacterium
CGGCGTCAGCAAAGTCGAAAAGCGCGCGGACCTCGCCCGGTTGGTCAAGAAGAAGGCCGGCCGCCGCAAGGTGCGCACACTGGCGATCGCCGACCCCCGCGCGACCGCCGAGGCAGTGCGTATCACCGGCGACCGGGTCGACTTCTACAATCCCGCCAAGATCGGCAATGCCGACCTGGTGCAGGCGATCGCCGCACTACGCAATCAGAAGACTGCCGAGGAGCTCGCCGAGATGCGCAAGGCCGCGGCGATCACGCGCGATGCCCACAAGCTGGCCATGGCACACACCCGCCCGGGTGTTTGTGAGCAAGAACTCGTCGGCCACGTCGAAGGCGCGTTCGCACGGCATGGCTGTGTGCCCGCCTATAACACGATCCTGAGCGTGCGTGGCGAGGTCCTGCACAACCACGACCACGGCAACCTCATCAAGAGCGGCGATCTGGTGCTGCTCGATGGCGGCGCGGAACTGCCCAGCGGCTACTGCGCCGACGTGACCCGCACCTGGCCGGCGAGCGGACACTTCTCCCCCGAAGCGCGCGACGTCTACGACATCGTGCTCGAAGCCGAAAAGACCTCGATTGCGATGGTGCGCCCCGGCGTGCGCTACCGCGACGTGCACATGGCGTCGGCACGGGTGATCGCCGACGGGCTCGCGCAGCTCGGACTGATGAAGGGAGACGCCGACGACCTGGTGGCGAGCGGTGCCCACGCGCTGTTCTTCCCGCACGGTGTCGGCCACCTACTGGGCATCGACGTGCACGACATGGAGGGCTTCGGTGATCGCGTCGCCTACGCACCGGGCCGTCGTCGCAGCAAGGACTTCGGCACCGCCTTCCTGCGCCTCGATCTCGATCTGCAGCCCGGCATGTGCGTCACCATCGAGCCGGGCATCTACTTCGTGCCGGCGATCCTGCGCAACTCCGAGTTCCGGGCGAAGTACCGCAAGCAGATCGATTTCGCTCGGGTCGAGCGCTTCCTGACGATGAACAGCCGGCGCGGATTCGGTGGCATACGCATCGAAGACGACGTCGCCTGCAAGAAGACCGGTCACGAGGTGCTTTCGGCCGGCGTGCCGAAGGAACGCATCGCGGTCGAGGCGCTCGTCGGCAGTGCCCTATCCTGATCGCAGCCTCTGACTCGATCTGACGATGCTGCGCGCGTTCGCCCTCGCCCTGGCACAGATGTTCTCGGGCCCGGTGCTCACCGTGCTCTGCACTTGCACGATCCTCGGCATCGCCGTGTTCGTCGGCCTGTGGTTCGGCATCGACTACGGCATCGACACCTACTGGCCGAGCGCGCGCAATCTGCCCGGCGTGAGCCTGCTCGGCGGGCTACTGACGCTGGTGCTGGCCTGGTTCCTACTGCCGGTGGTCGTAACGCTGTTCGTCACGGGTTTCCTCGAACACGTCGCCAAGACCGTCGAGCGCCGGCACTACCCCGATCTGCCGGACCCCGAGGGCCTGTCCCTGCTGCGGGCCATCGGGGCGTCATTGCGCTTCTTCGTCGTGATGGTCGCCGCCAACCTGCTGCTGCTGGTACTGCTGCTGTTTCCGCCGGTCTACGCAGTCGCATGGTTCGTCGTGAACGGCTGGTTGTTCGGACGCGAGTACTTCGAACTGGTGGCGCTCCGCCGCGAGCAACCGAGCGACGCCGACCTGTTGCGACGCCGCAACCGCCTCGCCTGCCTGCTCACCGGCACGGCTCTGGCGGCGCTCGCGCTGGTGCCCCTGTTCAACCTGGTGCTGCCGGTGTTCGCGACTGCGGTGATGGTGCACCGCTACCACGACTGGCGCGGCCACTATTCGGGCGGCGGATAGAGTACGACCGGAACGTGCGCATGCCGCACGACCACTTCGGCGACGGATCCCAGCAGCAGCCGGCGCAACCCCGAACGGCCATGCGTCGCCATCGCGATGTAGTCGGCCTGCTCCTGCTCGGCGAACTTGCAGATGGCCGCCGGCACATCGGCCGCATCGAGCACTACGGTCCGTTGGCACACGTCGCCGAGCTGTTCCCCCAGCTTTGCGAGCTGCTTTTCCCAATCGGCCTTGAGCTGCGTGCGGTCGGGATAGACGGCCATCAAGCTTCCCGCTGCGGGCTCGAACGGCAGATCCTCGAGCACCGCCACCAAGGTTACCTTCCGGTCGAGTCGTTCGGCCAGCTCTCGCACGGGACCGAACGCCCGCTGCGATTCTGCCGAGAGATCGGTCGAGAGGATGATGCCGGACATTCGTTGTTCTCCTGGACGATCTTCTGGCGCGTGCGAAACGCGCCGAGACTGCCAGCATGGGCCGCTCGCCGTGCGGTCACCATGCGCACAAGTACCCGGAAGCAGCCGCCGGTGCTGACGGGTTCTTGCGTGTGGAGGCGATCATGCAGAACCAAGTCCTCAGCCTGTGCGCAGCAGACATCATGCAGCGCAACCTGGTCCGCGTTGCCGCCGGCGACACTTTGCCAGAGGCCGAGCGCAAACTGACCGAGGCGCAGGTAACCGGAGCCCCCGTGATCGACGACACCGGCAGGGTGATCGGCGTGCTGTCGATCCGCGACATCTCGCGCCATCGACTCGAAGACGCCGAACTCCCCGCCGACGCCACCGTCGAGGTATTCGACGACGAGACCGACGAAACCGAACAGATCACCTTCCGCCGGCCGGAGAGCGGCGCCTGTGCCGCCGACGTGATGACGCCGGACGTGGTGTCGGTGACCTCGTCGACCGCGATCCCGCAGATCGCGCGCAAGATGCTCGATGCGCACGTGCACCGCGTGCTGGTCATCGAACGCGGCCGCCTGCTGGGCTTGATCTCGACGATGGATCTGCTCGGGGTGTTTGCCAGCCTGCGGTAGTCGCGGCTTACCGCTGTTGCGGCGGCGCGCCGTCACCGACCTTCATGCCGAAGGCCTGCTCGACGTCGGTCAAACCCGCCGAGGCCAGCGCTTGCAACCGTTCCTCATGCAGTCGGCGCAGATCCGAGTCGTGGAAGGCCACGCCCTGCTGATGGCCATAGGCTAGCAACGCCAACGTGACGTCACTGATCGTGACCATCGTCAACATGACGCCACCGCCTGCCTCGAGGCCGAGATGCAGCGCACCGTGCCACGACAGCAGTTCCAGATCGGCCACGTAGAGGCACACCAGCAAGGCACCGACCAGGTTGAACGTGATTGCACGCGTACGAATCTCACGCACGACGTTGCCGACCTCGTCATCGGTGTGCGCCCTGACCAGATCCTTGGCGCGCCGCACGTAGAGACACGGACCGATGACCAGGCACGCGACGCCGCCTATCAGCACCCAGCTGCTCTGCACCTGACTGAGGAAGCCGAGCACCAACAGAAGAAAGCCGGCCAGGAACGGCGCAAACACGACCGTCAGCCAGCCCGGGGCCACGGCCTGCGGCAGCAGGGTCTTCAAGGTCATCGAGCTGCGGATGATGCCCGGGAACAACGCCAGCAGCTTCGGCGCCACGGTTGCAACCATCATCACACCGAGCACACCGGCAACCTGCTGGCGGACCTGTTCGGCATTCACCTGGAGGTGGCTGAAATCGAGCCACATGCCCCAGGGAAGCGCCCAGACAAGCAGAGGCACGACCAACGATGACAGCCACGCCCAGCGCGTGATCGCCCGCGAACGTGCAAGCCGTGTCCATTGCAGCGCCGCCATGATCGCAAACACCGCCACTGCGACCTTGACGAACAACAGGAACCCCAGCAGGCC
>DRKG01000193.1 GCA_011051855.1 bacterium
CCTGACGCAGCATGGGCGTGGATGGTGCGTGCCGGGGGTGCTGGTTCGTGCATAGATCGGGCTAGATCGGCTCGACTTCCTAGATCGGCTCGACTTCCCAGTAGCCCAGCGACATCGGAGTCGGCCGCCCGAAGAAGTTCACGCTCACGTCGAGCGTGCCCTTGTCGGCGTGCACCTCCTCGACCACGGCATCGGTGTTCTCGAAGGCGCCGGTCTTGATCTTGACGCGATCGCCCTTCTTGAACTGCACCGCGACCTTCGGCTGCTCCTTGCTGGAGTCCATCGTCGCCAACACCTTCTCGACGTCGTCGGGGTTGGCTGGCGTCGGGGTCGCCTGGCCGCCGACGAAGTCGCCGAAACCGGGGGTTTCGCGCAGCACGAACCAGACGTCGTCGCTGAGGTCCATCTGCACCATCAGGTAGCCCGGATAGAGCTTCTTGCGCTTGACGACTTTCTTGCCGCCGCGGTGATCCTGGATGGTCTCGGTCGGCACCACGATCTGCGGCACCAGCTCCTCGATGCCGGCCTGCTTCAGCCGACGCATCATCGACTGGCGGATCGTGTCCTCACGCCCGACCTGAACCCGGAGGAAGTACCACTCGAGTGCCATCAGGCGCCGCCCCTACCCATCAGCATCGACATGACCTTGACCAGCCCGAGGTCGGCGACGAACAGGAACGCGAACAGCACCGCGACCATCGCCGCCACGGCGAGCGTGCCGTGCCAGGTCTCGTTCCAACTCGGCCACGTGACCTTCTCCATTTCCGCCTCGGTGTCGATCAACGTGTCGGCGACGCGCGGCTTGTTGAGGATCACCTTCAGCACGAGGCCGGTCAGCAACCACACGACCAGCGCGACCACCGTCGACGTCTTCAACGTGCCGAGGATCGGGAACGGGTCGACGTAGGTCGTGTTCGAGTCCTCCATCCAGAAGTTCAGGCGGTCGGCGAGGCCGTCGCCGTGGAAGCAGCCGTAGCCGAACAGGAGGAACAACGCCCAGAAGGCGAGCATCCGGGCATAACGGCCGTCGTCTTTACGATAGCTCACGGGGTCACAGTCCTTGCCGGCACCCGGTGGTTCTCGCGAACCCCGCGCGCCGATCCAGCAGATTCAGATCCAGCAGATTCGCTCGGTCGGAGCACGCCCGCTGCGGGCGGCCCAAAACCGTAGCGACCGCAGCGCCGAAACGCCACGGTCTAAGGTGCCACGCGTGTCGGAAGTGGCAGGGCAGGTAGGACTCGAACCCACAACCTGTTGATTTGGAATCAACTGCACTACCAATTGTGCTACTGCCCTCTACCGGCCGGCGAGCCGCCGTGACTCCACGGGAGCCCCGACGACCTCGCCGACCACGTTCGACATCGGATCAGAGCCCCGGCGACGCCGGGGCCCCCGATGCTATTCGATGATCTCGCTGATGCGGCCGGCACCGACGGTACGGCCACCTTCGCGGATCGCGAAGCGCATGTGCTCGTCCATCGCGATCGGGGTGATCAGCTCGACCTCGATCTCGACGTTGTCGCCCGGCATGCACATCTCGGCGCCGATCAGGTTGGCGGTGCCGGTCACGTCGGTCGTGCGGAAGTAGAACTGCGGGCGGTAGCCGCTCATGAACGGCGTGTGGCGGCCGCCTTCCTCCTTGTTCAGCGCGTAGACCTGCGCCTTGAACTTGGTGTGCGGAGTGACCGACTTCGGCACGGCGAGCACCATGCCACGCTCGATCTCTTCCTTCTTCATGCCGCGCAGCAAGAGGCCGACGTTGTCCCCGGCCTGCCCTTCGTCGAGCGTCTTCTGGAACATCTCGACACCCGTGACCGTGGTCGGACGGGTCTCCTTGATGCCGACGACCTCGATCGCGTCACCGACCTTGATGATGCCGCGCTCGATACGACCGGTGGCGACGGTGCCGCGGCCTTCGATCGAGAACACGTCCTCGACCGGCATCAGGAACGGCTTGTCGATGTCGCGCTCCGGCTCCGGAATCGCCTCGTCGATCGCGTCCATCAGCTCGAAGATGCACTTGCTGTCCGGGTTGTCGGGCCCCGGGTTCTCGGTCTGCAGCGCTTTGAACGAAGCCCCGCGCACGACCTTGGCGTCGTCACCCGGGTATTCGTACTTGTTCAACAGTTCGCGGACTTCCATCTCGACCAGGTCGAGCAGCTCGTCGTCGTCGACGAGGTCGCACTTGTTGAGGTAGACCACGATCGCCGGCACGCCGACCTGACGGGCCAGCAGCACGTGCTCCTTGGTCTGCGGCATCGGGCCGTCGTCGGCCGCCACGACCAGGATGGCGCCGTCCATCTGGGCGGCACCCGTGATCATGTTCTTCACGTAGTCGGCGTGGCCCGGGCAGTCGACGTGCGCGTAGTGGCGGTTCTTGGTCTCGTATTCGACGTGGGCCGACGAGATCGTCACGACGCGGCTGGGGTCGCGGACGGTGCCGCCCTTGGCGACCGAGGCGTATTCCTTGTACTTGGCCATGCCCACCGCGGCGAGCGTGTAGGTGATCGCAGCGGTCGTCGTGGTCTTGCCGTGGGCAACGTGCCCGATCGTCCCCACGTTCACGTGGGGCTTGGTCCTGGTGAAAGTTTCCTTGGCCATGAGTAGGGGGACTCGAGTGGTACTCGGTGGGGAGATGTCGAACGTGATGACCGCGGTTGGCGGCCGGGGGAGATGGAGCTGCTAGTGGGACTTGAACCCACGACCTCCTCCTTACCAAGGAGGTGCTCTACCACTGAGCTATAGCAGCGTGCTGAAGTTGGATGGGGAAAGAACGAACCCGCCGCGCGGGAGTGCGCGAGGTGGAGCGGGCGAAGGGATTCGAACCCTCAACAACCAGCTTGGAAGGCTGGGGCTCTACCGTTGAGCTACACCCGCGGGCACGGGCGACAACGGCCGGCGGCGATGGACCGCAGGACCGGTGACGAGACTTCGAGTTGTCAGTCGCATGGGCGGATCCGCCACCTCGACAGGTGGCAGAAACTTGGTGGGCGAAGCAGGATTCGAACCTGCGAAGGCTGAGCCATCAGATTTACAGTCTGACCCCGTTGGCCGCTTGGGTATTCGCCCGCGCTGCCGCTCACGCGGTCCTCTCCGTTCCATCACCGGCGAGGCGTTCTCGAATCGGCAGAACCCAGTTGCAAGCTGGAGAGCCAGTTGCAAGCTGGAACCCAGTTGTGATCTGGAGCTAGCGATGGGACTCGAACCCATAACCTCCAGATTACAAATCAGGTGCTCTACCAATTGAGCTACGCTAGCCGGTAGCTGCAGCGGAAAGGACGGAGGACGATACCGACGCCCTAGGGCAGTTCAAGCGCCGTAGGACGCATTTTTTGCGGGACCGCCGCCGCCGGCGTACAACCGCGTCACCATGGCCGAGAACGCGAGCAGGTCGAACGGCTTGCGCAGCACGGCGCAGACGAACGGCAGCGCCCGCAGGCGCGCCTCGACGCGGGCATCGAGGTAACCCGAGATCACCACCGTGCGCGGCGGACGAGGCAGGTCGAGCATGGACTCGAGCACCTCCAGGCCCGAAGCCCGCGGCATGTCGAGGTCGCAGACCAGCACCTTCAGCCCGGGCTCGCGGGCCATGTGCCGGGCCTGCTCGCCATCGTAGGCGTGCCGGAGACGCAGACCGGACTGCTGCAGAACGTCCGTCAACAGCCCGCTCACGGCCCGGTCGTTGTCGGCGATCAGAACCGTCATGAGAGAGGTGGCCCGATTATCCCCTCCGAAAGGCCCGGAACAACCGCGATCACCGCTGCGGATCGAGCGGTTGCAACCAGGAGACATCTTCGAACGGCACGTCCATGCGCACCCGCCCGTAGTCGACGACCACGATCTCCTTGACCTTGTCGACCTTGCGCACCGGGCACGAGCGCCCCCATCGCGGCAAGAACACCTGGTCGCCCTTCTTCAACCGGTGGCAGAACGCCATCCGCCGACGGTGCACGGCCGCCTTCTGCAGCAACCCGTCGGCGAGCTTCTGCAGTGCCCGCGCGCGCGCGCCGTGCGGGCCGGGCGCCTGCGTCAACGCGGTCAACCCCGCGTGCATCGCCGCGTGCGCCTTGCGCAGCTCCTCCTCGACCACGCCGTCGGCCTCCTCCTGCAGCCAGTTCTCGCGCCGCTGGGCCTCGGCGAGCTTCTCCTCGAGTTCGCTCTGCTGGCGTTCGACCTTGCGCGAGCGGGCCGCCGTGCGCTGGCGATCCTGCTCGGCGTCGCGGCGGGCGACCTGCACGCGTTCGATCAGATGGTCGAGGGTCTGGTCGCGCTTGCCGAGCAGCTCGCGGGCGCGCGCGACGATCGGCTCGGGCATACCGACCCGCGCCGAGATGTCGAGCGCGTGGCTGTTGCCGGGAATGCCGAGATCCAGGCGGTAGAGCGGCCGCAGGGTCTCGCCATCGAACGCCATCGAGCCGTTCTCGGCGCCTTCGTGTTGGTAGGCAAAGTCCTTCAGCCGCCCCAGGTGCGTGGTCACCACGGCGAACACGTTCGCCGCCACCAGCGCCTCGAGCACCGCGTAGCCGAGCACCGCCCCCTCCTCCGGGTCGGTGCCGGCGCCGAGCTCGTCGAGCAGCACCAGCGCGTCCGGGGCCGCGTGCTGCACGCAGCGCGCGATGCGTTGCACGTGCGAACTGAACGTCGACAAGCTCTGCGCAATCGCCTGCTCGTCGCCGATGTCCGCCTGGATCGCGCGCAGGAACGGCACCTGTGCGCCGTCTTCGGCCGGGATCGGCACGCCGCTGACCGCCATCAACGACAGCAGCCCGATGGTCTTCAACACGACGGTCTTGCCGCCGGTGTTGGGCCCGGTCACGACCAGCAGATGATGCGGATCACCGAGGGCGACATCGAGCGGCACGATGTCGTCCTTGCCCGCGTCGTGCAGCAACAGCGGATGCCGCGCGCCGTGCAAGCGCAGCGCCCCCCCGGCGGCGACCTCGGGCACGGTGTAGCCGTCCTCGACCACCAGCCGCGCCTTGGCCTGCAGCAGGTCGCAGTCGGCGACGAACGCGACCGCGCGCTCGATCTCGTCCGCATAGCGACGCAGGCCGCGGGCGGCGTCGGCGAGCACGACGTTGGTCTCATGGTGTTCGTCAGCCTGCGCGTCGGACAGGCGGTTGGCGACCTCGACCACCGCCTCGGGCTCGACGAACAGCGTCGCTCCCGACGCGCTGCGGTCGTGCAACACGCCGCGCACCCGCTGGCGGTAGTCGGACTTGACCTGCAACACCGGCCGGCCGTGCCGCCACGACGGTTCGGGCGCCTGCAGGCAGCGGCGCAACTCGGCGCTGCTCAGCACCTGCGCCATCGTCTGGTCGACGGCGCGCCGGTGCTGTTCGATCTGGCGGCGGATGCCGGCGAGCTTCGCCGACGCGGAGTCGAGCACCTCGCCGCGGTCGTCGACGATCTGTTCGAGTTCCGCGACCAGGTCCGCCAGCTCCGGCGCCACCTCGGCGAACCGCCGCAGCGCCTCGTCGTCGGCCCGACACCAGCGCCGGCAACGGTCGGCGGTGCGCAGCACGCGCATCAGGTCCGCGCAATCCTTGGCCTGCAACGGGTGCTCGCCGGCG
>DRKG01000194.1 GCA_011051855.1 bacterium
GCGACCGTCGTAGAAGCCGGCAAGCCCACCCTCGGCAAAGCGCTGCAGGGTCGCGGCCAGATCCTTCTGCACCAGGATGTCGCCCTGACGCAGCGGAGCGCCGTCGCGGAAGAACACCGCGCGGGTCGACGGGTAGCGCGCCAGCACCTCGCGCTTGGCCCACAGCGAGCCGGCCAGCTTGCGATCGACGACGAAGCCTTCGCGCGCCAGCCGGATGGCCGGCGCGGCGAGCGTCTCGAGGCTCCTGGTGCCGTGCCGGTGCAGCGCGTGCAGCAGACCGGCCGGACTGCCCGGCACGCCGGCCGCGGTGACGCCGTGCTGCACCTTGTCGACGTCGACGGAGCCGTCGGGCTTCAGGTACATGTCGCGGGCGGCGCTCGCCGGCGCCTGCTCGCGAAAGTCGATCGTGAACACTTCGCCGTCCGCCCGGCGGAACACGAGGAAGCCGCCGCCGCCGAGGTTGCCGGCCTGCGGGAAGGTGACCGCCAGCGTCAGTGCGACCGCAACCGCCGCATCGACCGCGTTGCCGCCGCGACGCAGCACTTCGAGGCCGACGGCGGTCGCGTGCGGTTCCTGCGTGACGACGACCCCGTGCTCACCTTCGGCGACCAGGTCGTTGAAGGGCCGGGGCCCGCCCGCGGTCGAGGCCAGCGCGGCCATGGCGACCAGCAGGCCGATGCCACACCGCCCGCCACAGCGCGTCACAGTTCTTGCCCCCCGCCCTCGCCGCCGAGGCCCTCGCCGAGTCTGACCCCCTGGCCCTTCAAGTACTCGATCACGCGCTCGATCTCGTCGTCGGTGCCTTCGAGTTCGAGCGCGATGAAGCCACCGTCATCGGTGACCGACGCACCGCGGATGTTGACCACGACGTCGAAGGAGCGATTGATCTGGTAGAGCAGAGGTTCGCGAACGAGATCCTGGCTGAACTCGAAATGGATGTTCTTCTTGGTCTTCACGGCTGGGAGCGCCCGCACCGGGCGGCCCGGTAGCATAGCCCTGCCGCGCCGCCACCGGCAGCATTCTCCCACGGCGAGTACGATTGCCACTTGCGCGGCCCACCCCGGTGGCTAACCTGCCCCGCCTCGCGGTCGCGTAGCCAAGTGGTTAGGCAACGGATTGCAAATCCGTCTACGGCGGTTCGATTCCGCCCGCGACCTCCATTCCCAGCCATCCGTCAACCCGACGCGGGGGTGGCGAAATGGCAGACGCAGCGGCCTTAAAAGCCGCGGACCGGGAACGGTCGTGCGGGTTCGAGTCCCGCCCCCCGCACCACTCCCAGCCGCTCCCCCCCGACCGCGACCGAGCGCTGCCGGCGTGGCGCGGTCACTCGGGCAACGCCTTGCCGACGGCGGCGAGCACCTCGTCGCGCGCGGGCGGCTCGCCCCCGAACCGCGCCGCGTCCAACCGGGCGTGCAGCGCCTGCAGTGCGAGCACGTCGTCGACCGCGACGCCGCGATCCCGCAGGCCGTCCCAGACCAACGGCACGACGAAGCCTTCGCAGTCGGCAACGGCTGCGAGGGTGCGCTCGAACGCCCCCGCAGTCGCGCCGGGGTCGCCGCCGTCGACCGCGGTGTGCAGCTCCTGCAGCGCGGTCTGCAGGCGACGTCGGCGGCGGCCGCCCTGGCCGCGACGGAACAGCAGCACGCCGACCAGGGCCAGCACCCCGAACCCGATCCGGTAGAGCCAGCGCGGCGTTCCGGACCGCTCCTCGGCGGCGGCGATCAGCTCCCGCACCCGTTCGGACGGTTCGGCATCCGCCGGCATCGGCAGCACGCGCAGCGGCACCGGCGCGCTCACACACTGCACGTAGGCCCGCTCGGCCGGCGCGAACGTGACCACCGACAACGGCGGCAGGTGCTCGCCGCCGGCGCGGAGCGCCAGCACGTCGAGCTCGTAGACGCGCCCGCCGTCGATCGCGCGCTCGACGATGCCTTCGACGTGGCATCCGGGCAGGTTCGGCGGCGGCAGCGGCGCGCAGCGGCTCAGGTCCCCGTCACCGCGCAGCGTCAACTCGATCCGGAACACCTCGCCGACGCACACCTCCTCGCGATCGCAGGCTGCGGCGACGGTGAACGCGCCGACGGCGCCGAAGAAGCCATCGGGCGCGGGCGACGGCAGCGGCTGCACGGCGATCCGCTCGGGGCCGTCGCCGGCCACGCGCACCTCGCGACGATCGACCGGTTCGCGCCCGCGCAGCAGGTGGTCCCGAAACGCACTCGCGTAGGCGTAGCGCGCCTCGACCTTCCCGAGCTCCAGTTCCCCCGGCCGGTGCGCCACCACGCGGGTGCGCAGGCGCGCCTGCAGCAGGCCGAACGCGGTCCGCTCGGGCAGCAGCACAGCGGAGACCACCCGGTCGCCGACCGCCAGCCGCAGCGTCGCTTCGCCGGCCGAAGGCGGCACGAGCAAAGCGGAGCGGTCGTCGTCGCGATGCAGCCACGGCACCTGCACGTGCACCGGCAGGTCGAGCGGCTGACGGGTCCAGACGATGCCGTGCTCGGCGAACCAGGGACCATCGAAGGCGAGCACGACGTCGACCCCGACGCCCTCCCCGACGAACGCGGTCGGCGCACACGCCACCGAAACGCGCAAGCGCTCCTGGGCCGCGGGGACCGCCGCCAGCACCAGCACCGAGCAACCCCACCGCCCGATCACCAATCGCGCTCCCCCGGCCGGATCGCGCGCGCCCGCCGGCGTCGGCTGCGCACCTTCTGCCGCTGTAGGCGTTGCACCCGCTCCTGCAACCGGCGACGCTCGGCCGCGGTCAGCGGCGTCACGTCGACGTCGGGCAGCGTCTCTTCACGGTCCCGATCGGGGTCCGGCGGCGGTTGCTGGGGCGCGGGCTCGGGCGCGTCTTCCTGCTTTGCATCCGGGGGCCGGGCCGCGTCGCGCTCGGCTTCGATCTCGCGGCGGCGGCGGATCGTGCGCTCGAGGTTGCGCACCGCCGGTCCCCAGTCGGGCCGCAGTTCGCAGCACCGCCGGAACAGCCCTTCGGCCCGGCGGATCGCGCGCACCGCCATCATCCAGGCCATCGGTTCGGCGTCGGGCAGGCGCGCGGCGACCACCGCGCGCTCGGCGTGCTGGCCGTGCGCGAGCGCCAGCAGGAAGGCGGCCTCGTCCCCCCAGTCCTCATCCGCGAGCAGCGGCGCCACCCGCTCTTCGGCGTCACGGCTGCGCAGCAGATGCAGCGCGCACAAGGCGGCGTTGAGCCGCAACTGGGGTTCGGCGCGGTCGGCGCGGGCGGCGATGCAGCGATCGAACGCCGCGAGCGCCTGCTCATGGCGCCCGGCGCGCTGGGCCGCGAACGCCGCGCGCAGCGCGGCGGCGTCGCCCGCCGGCGCCTGCGCCACCACCGCCCCGATCAGGAGCGAACGAAGCAGGATCCTCATCGACGGCGCTCCGGCAGGCACATGCGCACGATCCACAGAAGCAGGCCGGCGAGCAAGGGCCAGTGCGCCAGCAGCACGGCGCCCGCGGCGCCGGCGGCGAGGCGCTGCCGCTGGGCGCGCGGCAGCAGATGTTCGCGCCACAGCGCGAGCAGTTCGCCACCGCTCTCGACGGACAGGAACGCCCCGCCGCCGGCCGCAGCCAGCGCGCGCAGGCCTTCGCGGTCGAGTCGCGTGACCACGTCGCGGCCCTGCCCGTCGCGCAAGAACGATTCGACACCGGCCCGTTCGACGACGATCTTGCTGCCGGCGGCCCGACCGAAGCCGAGCGCGTGCACGCGATGCCCGGCCGCGGCCGCAGCGCGCGCGGCGGCGGCGCCTCGCCCGGCAAAGTCCTCGCCATCCGTCAGCAGCACCAACTCACCGTGCGTTCCGACCCGTTCGAGCGCGTTCGCAGCGGCCGCGATCGCAGCACCCAGGTCGCTGCCGCCAGGCGCGTGCGCGCCCGGCACCAGTTCGTCCAGCAACCAGGCCACCGCTTCCCGGTCCGCGGTCAGCGGCGCGACCGGAACCGCGTCCCCCGCGAACGCGACCAGCGCCACCCGCGCCCCGACGGCCGCCTGCAGCAGTTCGTGGACCTGTGCCCGCAGCGCCAAGAACCGCGACGGCGGCAGATCGCGGGCGTCCATCGAACGGGACACGTCGACGCACAGCACCACATCGGGAGCGAGCGCGGCCTCGCTCCCCGGCGCAACCGGTCGCAGCAGCGCCAGCGCGCACAGCAGCACCGACGTGCCCGCCAGCAACGGCCGCACCCGCGTCCAGCGCGGCGAGCCGAGCAATCCGTGCTCGCGCCGGCCGAGCACGGCGCGGCGGCGCGCGGCCGCGCGACGCGAACTGCGCCAGGCCCACACGGCCACCACCGGCAACAGCAGCAGCCACGGCCACCACGGCGGCACCTGCAGCGCGATCACGCTCACGGAATGCCCCCCCACGCCGATCGTGACCACAAGTGCCCGACGAACAGCAGCACCAGGAAGGCCGCCGCCGGCACGGCATACCATTCCGTCACGCGCACGCCCGGCTCGCCGAACTGCACCGCCTCCAAGCGGTCGATCTCGCGATATACGGATCGCAACGCCGCCGCGTCGGCAGCCGCAAAGAAGTTGCCGCCGCTGACCTTCGCCAACTGCCGCATCGCGGTCGTATCGAGCGCGCGCCACCGGCCATCCGCCATGCGCTCTCCCTTGCCGAGCACGATCGCGTGCACGCGCACACCTTGTTCGCGACACCACTGGCCGGCGTGCAACGGCGCGATCTGCTCCGGGTCCTGGCCGGTTGCGACGTTCTCCTCGCCATCGGTGAGCACCACGACGACCTTGCCGGCAGCCCGAGAACGCTGCAGCAGGCTGGCGGCGAGGCCGACGGCCGCACCGATCGCGGTCGCATCCTCGGGGCCTTCGGGATCGACCAAGCGGACCCGGCGCAGCAGTTCGACCGCGGCCGCGTGGTCGACCGTCGGCGGACAGAGCAAGTCGGCGAAGCGCGCGAAGGTGACGATGCCGACGCGGTCGTCGCGACGGCCGGCGAGGAACTCCGCCGCGAGCGTGCGACCGACCTCGAGGCGCGAGCGGCCGGATTCGAGATCCTCGGCGGCCATCGACGACGACCGGTCGAGGCACAGCAGCAC
>DRKG01000195.1 GCA_011051855.1 bacterium
CCGGCTTCGACTCGTCAACAGTGCCTGACGACGGAACTGGATTGGAGAGAGTAGAGAGAGAGAGAGAGAGAGAGAGAGTCAAGCATCAACCTGCGACGATCCGGGCCCGTTCCGAAGCCGCTACAAGGGACAGCCTACCTGGGAATACTGCCCGGTCAGGTTGTTGTTTGTACCCGGTTCAGTACGGGTCGGTGGGGTCGGTGACGAAGGTGGCGAAGGCGGTGATCCAGGCGGAGCCTTCGATCTCGGGGACGACGGCCGGGTAGTCGCCGACGGTCGTCTGTTCGACGATGCGCGCGCGGAAGCGGGTGCCGATGACGCTCTCGCTGTCGAACCACTCGCCGACTGCGAGTTCACCCTTGGCGTGCAGCACGGCGAGCTTGGCCGACGTGCCGGTGCCGCACGGCGAACGGTCGTAGGCGGCGCCGGGGCACAGCGTCAACGCGCGCGCGCCCGGCCGTTCGCCGTCGATCGGCACGAACAGCTTGACGTGGTCGATGATCTGGTCGGCGCCGCCATCGGGATGGGTGCCGCGAACACCTTCGCGAACGAGCGCTTCGCGAACGGCGGCCGCGGCCTGCATCAGCACCTGCAGGTGCGCCCTGTCGACTCGAAGCCCGAGCTGATCGGCCTCGACGAACGCAAACCAGTTGCCGCCGTAGGCGATGTCGGCGGCGACCTTGCCGAACCCGTGCACCGGCACGATGACGCGCTGGCGATACAGGAACGACGGCACGTTGCGGATCGTCACGCTGGTCGGGCGGCCGCCCGTCACCGAGACCCGGCAGGTGACCGAGCCCGCCGGCGTGTCCAGCACGACCTCGGTCACGGGTTCGACGGCCGCGACGACTCCGGTGGCGACCGCGACCGTCGCGACGCCGATCGCACCGTGCCCGCACATGCCGAGGTAGCCGGCGTCGTTCGCGAACACGACCCCGAGGTCGGCGGCGGGATCGCTCGGCGGCACCAGATAGGCGAGCACGATCGCGTCATGGCCTCTCGGCTCGAACACCAGCGACCGCCGCAGATCATCGTGCTCGCGCCGCAACTGTTCGCGCTTGTCGGCCATCGACGAACCACGCAATCGCGGCAGACCGCCGGTCACGACTCGGGTCGGCTCGCCGGCGGTGTGCGAGTCGACCGCCTGAATCATGCGGGAGAACTGCAGCATGTCGGCTCGCTACTACCTCTCCTTCTCGCCCTTCTTCTCGCCCTTCTTCTCGTAGGTCGCCTTGAAGCTGACGAAGGGATCGATCGCGCCCATCAGCGAATGGCCGATCCCCGTCCGCCAATGGCCGTCGGCAGCGCACGTCATCACGAATCGCTGCGCCAGGGGCATTCCCATTTGCACCGTCGCCGTCGTGCTCACCAACTGCTCGCCGACCCAGCGAGCTTCCATCTCGCCGATCTCGCCCATGTTCGACACGAACACGGTCACCAGGCAACGGCGGTGCGCGTCCCAGCTCCAGAACGAGTGCGCGACGTATTCATCGGGCGCGCCGTCGGCAAAGCCATTGGTCTGGCCGTGGCAGACGTTGCCGCCGAACCAGCTCTCGTAGAGGTCGGTGCCGTGGATGTTCATCGGCGGCTGGCCGGGCATCATCACGACGCTTCCCTTGACGTCGTAGAGGCCGTTGGCCTTGGCGAGTCGCACCAGATTCTCGTCCGGCGTTGCACCCATCCAGCCCTTGGCGTCAGTGTCGCCGTCGTAGGCATCGTCGCAGCGCATCAGCTTGCTGTCGATGACCCGAACGGCATCGCCCTCGACCATCAGCAGATCGATCGTCAAGCTCATCTCGTCGCCTTCGACGCTCGAGCAGTGGCGCTCGAAGTAGGGCGAACCCGCCTCATGGCCGCGCATCATCACGGTCATTGCGCCGCCGTCGCCGAGCTGCACCTCGTTCAGCCGCGCTATACCTTCGTTGCTGCATACGGCCGCAACGTAGCGACCATTCTCGCGGTCCCATCCGATGTAAGAACGGAACACCATCGGCACCGGCATGCCATCGAACTCGATCACGAAGTCTTCGCGCAGGAAGTGGTCGTTGAGAACCCAGCGGTAGGTTCCGTGCGCCCGCCACGACATCGACTCCCCGCTCGGGTCGTCCATGGTGCCGCGGCCCTGCCAGTTGCCGACGAACGGCTTCAGCTTCGCCAACTCGGCAGCCGGGCGCATGTCCGGCATATCCTGGGCGCACACCGGCTGCGCAGCGACGGCGGCGAAGGCAACGAAGGCGGCGAACAACGAAGAACGGGTGGGGCAGGTCGTCATGGGCTTCCTCTTGTCAGGGGCTTGCAGGCGTCAGGAGTCGACTCATTCGACGACCAAGCCGCCGCAGAATCGACCGCGCGCGCCGAATCCGGGCACATTCCCATCCGGCGCGCCCGGTCGTTGAGTCGGACCACGGCCCTCGCCATACTTCCCGCCCCACCATGCCGACCGCCCCCGATCTCTGGACCTGGTTGACGATCCCCGCCATCGGCGGCCTGATCGGCCTCAGCACCAACTGGCTGGCCGTGAAGATGATCTTCCGGCCGGTGAAGCCGGTGCGGCTGCTGTTCTTCCGCCTGCAGGGCCTGGTCGCTCGCCGCCAACAGGACCTCGCCAAGGCGATCGGCCGCGTCGTCGGCAACCACCTGGTCGAGCACAAGGACGTCATCAAGAGCCTGAACAAGCTCGACTTCGGCGGGATTCTGGCGAAGGTGCTCGACCGTGGCCTCGGCCCGAAGATCCAGGAACTGCGCAGCCTGCCGCTCATCGGCGGCTTCCTGACCGAAGAGCGCATCGCCGATATCAAGCAGTCGATCACCGACAGCATCATGCAGCACCGCGAAGCCGTGCTGGACGAGGTCGAGAAGGGGCTCAGCGAAGGGCTCGACGTCCCGAGGCTGGTCGAGGCCAAGGTCGCCGCGTTCGAGATCCTGACGCTCGAACGGCTGATCCTCGAAGTGGCCAACCGCGAGTTGCGCTCGATCGTCGTGCTCGGCGGAGTTCTCGGCGTGCTGATCGGTCTGTGTCAGGTCGGCTTCCTGTGGCTCCGCGGGTAACGGTGTTACGCCGCTTCCACCGCCCGACTATCTGTCCCGCCGCCATGTTTCGCATCACCACCGCGCCGTTTTCCCTCGCCACCGCGCTCGCTCTGCTGGTGCCGTTCGCCGCCGGCCAGGACCCGACCCCGAAGGGCTACCCCGAGCGCGACGCACTGACCCCGTTCCGCAATCCGACCGATGTCTATGCGCCGCCGGACGAGCTGTTCCGGCAACTGCGCATCATGCAGAACCTCGCCAATCGTCACAGCGCCAGCAAGTCGTTCGACATCGACGGCCGCGAGGTCATCGATCACGAGGAATGGCGGCGCGCGCGCCGGCAGGTCGAGCAGATCGGGCTCAACGCGGGCATGCTCGCGCAGATGATGCGCCTGCACCGCGATGGCACGCAGCGCGCGACCGCTTTCTATGCGGCCTTTTACGTGCCGAGTGTGGACGACGTGCTGGAGCTGATCGCGCACATTCCGGGCGAACCGCTGCGGCGAACCCGCGAGGCGGCGTTCCGGCGCGCGATCCCGTTCCTGCGCGCCCACCTCGGCCGCCGCTTCGGCGACCTGAGCACCGAACAGCAGGACGCGCTGCGCAAGGCCCTGCCCGAGATCGGCTCACCGGTCGCCAAGGCGCGCGGACTGGTGCGCGCCCCACAGGAACAGGATTATCTGCACACGCTGCGGCTCGTGCCGTTCCTGCAGTTGCTGGACATCGACGATCCGCTCGACCAGGCGCAGGCACTGTGGTTCCTGAAGGAGACCTTCAAGATCCGACTCGACCTCGCCACGCTGTGGCTCGAACCGTCGCTGCCGCGCATCCGCCAACTGCTGCTCGACACCGAATCCAGGCAGGTGCGCGCCGAGGCGATCGGCTTGTTTGAGGTGATCGGCCCCGACGACCTGCCGCCCGCGCCCGAAGGCCG
>DRKG01000196.1 GCA_011051855.1 bacterium
AGCCTGCTGTCGCTGATCGAGTATGCGCATTGCCACCGAGTACGTTCCCTTCGCGCAACCCTGACCGCAATCGTCCGCCGAAGGGCTTGCGACTGCCATCGCCGGCACGGACGCGAGCAGTTCATCGCCGACGAGCCCTTGTTCGGCGCGCATCGACGGCATTCGGACCAGACGACGACCCAGCCCGAAACGCCCGCCCCGGCGACTGTGCGCAACCTCGCACGGGGCCGCCGCCAGCGCGTCGTTCTCAATAGCGTACTGGCCGGCCATGGGCTCGCGTACGCGGCCGACCGGCTCGGCATACCGCTCAAGGAAGTCCGGCGCATCGCCACGACACTGGCGCAGCGCATTGCGGCCGTCGGACCACCGCTTCAAGCATAGATCGGGCTATCGTGCCGGCATGCCCACGACCGACCCGACCCGCTGCCCCCTGTGCGGTGGCGCCAATGCCTGCGCAATGGCCAAGGCCGACGGCGACGCCACCGCGGGTGCCGATTGCTGGTGTAGCGGCCGCACGATCGATCCGGCCGCGCTCGCCGCTATCCCGGAGGAACTGCGCATGCGTGCATGCCTCTGCGCAAACTGCTCCGATGGTGCCATGGACGATCCGAATGCAGGTGTGCGCCGTGTCGTCGACCCCGGCGGCCGAACGGCCTTCGCCCTCGAACGCGGTCGCCAGCGCGCGCTGGTCAGCGCGACCGGCGCCCAGGTGCTGTCCTGGCACGACGGCGACCGCGACGTGCTGTGGACCGCCAGCGCGCCAGTCTACGAGCAGCAGAAGCCCGTGCGCGGCGGTGTGCCGGTGGTGTTCCCGTGGTTCGGCGACCATGCGGACGGCCAGCTCCCCGCGCACGGCTTCGCGCGCAGCAAGCAGTGGCGACTCGCCGAATCGCGCCCGGGCGCGATCCGACTCGAACTCACCGACGACGCAGGAACCCGCAGCGTCTGGCCGCATGCGTTCCACCTTGCACTCGACGTCGAGCTGACCGACGGCGGTCTGCGGCTCGGACTCGCGGTCGAGAACTCCGGCGACGCACCGTTTCGTTTCGAGGAGGCGCTGCACACCTACTTCGCGGTCGGCGACGTGCACACCGCCGAAGTGCGCGGACTCGAAGGCGTGCCGTTCACCGAGTTCGCCCGCGAACCCGAAGCCGACTGGGATGCATCGGCACCGCTGCGGTTTCGCGCCGAGACCGACCGCGTCTTTCAGCAGGTCCCGGACGAGATCCGCCTGGTGGCGCCGACACTCGCCCACGAGGTCGTGCTGCGCGGCCGGAATGCGCGCTCGGCGATCGTCTGGAACCCCTGGCCGAACAAGACCCGCCGCCTGTCCCAGATGCACGCCGACGACTGGCGCTCGTTCTGCTGCATCGAGACGGCCAACGTCAAGGACGGCGCCATCGAACTGCCGCCCGGCGAATCCCACCGGATGCGGCTCGACCTGTCGGTCGTTCGCCGCTGATCGCACCCGTCACTCGATCTCGACCAACAGCGCGCCGGCGGCGACCGCCTGGCCGGCCTCGACCGCGACCTTCGTCACGGTGCCGTCGCCCTCGGCCGACAGCGGGTTCTGCATCTTCATCGCCTCGAGCACGACCAGCGTCTGCCCCTCCTCGACCTGCTCGCCGACCGCGACGCGCACGTCGACGACGATGCCCGGCATCGCCGCACGCAGTTCGCGCCGGCCGCCCTGCCTGTTGCCGGCGACGGCCGCAGCGGCCCGCTCGCGCTCGTCCTCGACCTGCACGGAGTAGCGCTCGCCGCGCAACTGCACGGTCACGTCCCGACCGTCCACGTCGGTGACGATGTCGTAGCTGACGCCGTCGACGATCGCCGACAAGGCCTCGCCTTCACCGACCTGGACGATGTCGAGCTCGAACGTCTGCTCGCCGCTCCTCGCGATCAAGCGGTCCCCGTGACGCTCGAACGTGAACTCGCGCTCGTCGTCGCCGATCTTCGCCACGTACTTCATCGCACATTCCTCCACAGGCGTTCACGCCGCCCGAGCTCGGCCCAGCGCGGGGTCTGCTCGCCCCCGCCCGGGCGGTCCCCGCTCGCCACGCCGACGCGTTCCGCGCGCAGGAACCGGGCGGTCGCGGCCGCCAGCATCGCCGCCTCCCGGTAGTGCCGGCCGATGGTGTCGATGCGCTGCAGGATGCCGGTGTCGTAGTCGCCGCTGCGGAACGGATCGCTCAGCAGTGTCTCGAGCGCGACCGGCAGCGACGTCGCCACACCGACGATGCGCAGCTCACGCACCGCGCGGATGCAGCGCTCGATCGCCTGCTCGCGGTCGGCGGCGTGCACGATCAACTTGCCCAGCATGCTGTCGTAGTGGGGTGTGACTTCGAGTCCGCGGAACATCGCGCTGTCGAGCCGCACGCCAGGGCCACCTGGCAAGCCCAGGCGACGGATCGTGCCGAGCGACGGGAAGTAGGTCTCGGGATCCTCGGCGTTGATGCGCACCTCGATCGCGTGGCCGCGCGGCTCGCCGGGCTCGGCGACGCGCTCGCCGGCGCCGACGCGGATCATCTCGCGCACCAGATCGACGCCGTAGCGTTCTTCGGTGATCGGATGTTCGACCTGCAGCCGCGTGTTCATCTCGAGGAAGTAGAACTCGCCGCGCGAATACAGGAACTCGACCGTGCCAGCGCCGACGTAGCCGACCTGCCGCGCCAGCGCACACGCCGCCTCGCCCATGCGTTCGCGCAGCTCGGGCGTCAGCACGCAACACGGCGATTCTTCGACCAGTTTCTGGTGGCGCCGCTGCACCGAACATTCCCGCTCGCCGTAGTGCACGACGTTGCCGTGCCGGTCGGCCATGATCTGGATCTCGACGTGGCGCGGTTCGAGCACGAACTTCTCGAGGTAGACACGACCATCACCGAACGCGTTCTGCGCCTCCGCCGTCGCCATCCGATAGGCTTCGAGCAGACCGCCCTCGTCCTCGACGATGCGAATGCCCTTGCCGCCGCCGCCGGCCGCGGCTTTCAGCATCACCGGATAGCCGACCTGCTTCGCCGCCTGCAGCAGACCGGCTTCGTCGACGTCGTCCTGCAACCCGGGCACCAGCGGCACCCCGGCCGCGAGCGCGATGTTGCGCGCCGCCACCTTGTCGCCCATTGCGCGGATGGCGGCTGCCGGCGGGCCGAGGAACGTGATGCCGGCTTGTTCGCACTGCTCGGCGAACTCTGCGTTTTCGCTCAGGAAGCCGTAGCCGGGATGCAGCGCGTCGCAATCGGCGCGCTTGGCGGCGTCGAGCACCTTGTCGGCGTCGAGGTAGCTCTCTCTTGGCGCACTGCCGCCGAGGTGCACGGAGCGCGTCGCCTTTCGCACGTGCAGCGACGTGCGGTCGGCATCGGAGTAGACCGCGACGGTTTCGATGCCCAGCTCCTGAGCGGTGCGGATCACGCGCAGGGCGATCTCGCCCCGGTTGGCAACCAGAATGCGGCGGAAGGGTGGCATGTCAGGCCGAGCAGATTAGCCCGATCCGCCCGCGAAGTCGTGCTCCTGGTGGGTGCGATTCGCGCCCACCACGATCGCGCGCTATGAACACGGCATGAAACCCCTGCGCGTGCTCGTCGTCGGCTGCGGCAACATGGGGCGCTCCCACGCCCGCGCCTACCACCAACTGGACGGCTTCGAACTGGTCGGGCTGGTCGCGCGACGGCCCGCTACGCGCGAGGCGCTGGCACAGGAACTCGGCGGAGTCGCGACGTTCGCCGACTTCGAATCGGCCTACGCCGAAACGCGACCCGACGTCGTGTCGATCAACACCTACCCCGACACCCACGCCGCGATCGCGCGCACGGCGCTCGCCGGCGGCAGCCACGTGTTCTGCGAGAAGCCGCTGGCCGAGACCGTCGAAGAGGCGCAGCAGATCGCCGACCTCGCGCGCCAGCACGGCCGCAAGCTGGTGATCGGCTACATCCTGCGCGTGCACCCGGCGTGGCAAGAGTTCATCGCAGTCGCGCAGACGCTCGGCAAGCCGCTGGTCATGCGCATGAACCTGAACCAGCAGAGCCGCGGGAAAGACTGGGCGACGCACAAGGCGCTGATGGATTCGATGTCGCCGATCGTCGACTGCGGCGTGCACTACGTCGACGTGATGTGCCAAATGACGC
>DRKG01000197.1 GCA_011051855.1 bacterium
GATTGCGAGATCATCGGCGTCGATCCGGAAGGCTCGATCCTCGCCGGGCCCGGCCCGATCAAGAGCTACAAGGTCGAGGGCATCGGCTACGACTTCGTCCCCGACGTGCTCGACACGTCGCTGGTCGACCGCTGGATCAAGTCGAACGACAAGGACAGCTTCCGCACCGCCCGGCAACTGATCCGCCAGGAGGGACTGCTGGTCGGCGGTTCGTGCGGTGCGGCCGTATGGGCGGCGATGCAGGTCGCCAAGGACTTCCCCAAGGGCGCCCGCATCGTCTGCATCCTCGCCGACGGCATCCGCAACTACCTGACCAAGTACGTCGACGATCGCTGGATGCGCGAGAACGGTTTCCTCGAAGAAGACTGGGCGATCGGCACGGTCGCGGAGCTGCTGCGGGCGATGCCACAGCGCGAAGTCGTCACCGTCGACGTCGCGGCGCCGCTCAAGGAGGCGGTCGCGATGTTCAAGGAAAAGGGCTTCTCCCAGGTCCCGGTGGTCGACGGCGGACGCTTGGCCGGTATCCTCACCGAAGCGGATACACTGCGTGTCCTCGTCGATGGCGCGTGTCCCGAGACCTCGATCGCGGAAGTGATGGAACGCAAGGTCTCGACGATCGCGCCGCATGCCGAGGCCAATGTGCTGCCGCACATCTTTGAGCGCGGAGAGGTGGCCCTGGTGGTCGACGACGATCGCCGCGTGCTGGGGATCATCACCAAGCTCGATCTGATCGAACATCTGACCCGTCGACCGTCGGTATGAGCATGAACTTCGGACGCGAGCAGGCGCTGCTGCGCCAGCGGTTCACCGAGGCTGGGTCCGAGCAGACCATCGCGGAGCGCCGGTCGCAGTTCGGCGACAAGCTGAAGCACCTGGGTGCAGCCGAGGACGAGATCCTGCGCGCGGCGCGCGAACTGACCGAACAGTTCCCCGAGATGGGGCGCGCGCAGATGACCGCGTTCGTGCGCACCCTGTGGCAGTCGAAGACCTACGACCTGCAGCGCTGCGCGGTCGAGGTCCTGTGCTTGCGCGCGGAGCTGCTCGAACCGCCCGACCTGCCGTTCCTCGAAGGGCTGCTGCAAGAGTCCCTCGTCGCCCCGGTCACCGCCGTGCTCGCCGACCGGGCGCTCGGCACGTTGGTCTGCCGCAGCAAGAAGTTGTGGAAGGACCTGCAGCGGCTCGCAAAGGGCTCGAATGCGGCCCTGCGGCGCGCGGCGGTGCTGGCCACGCGCGCGCCGGTGTGCGCCGACCCCAAGGTGTTCGAGCGGTTCGAGAAGCTGGTGACTCCGCTGCTCGAAGTCGAGGATCCCGAGCTGCAGGCGGCTATCGACGCAACCCTGGCACAGGCGCGCGAACACGACGCCGACGCGGTGCGCCAGTTCGCCGCCGCGCACGGCCGCGAACTCGACTGACCCGGGTCACTGGCCCGGCTTCATTGGGCCGGCTTCACTGGGCCCGGCGCGCGCGCAACTCGGCGTTGTCCGGGTGACGCCGCAGCCCCTTCCGCCAGATCGAACGGGCGCGCTCGGGGTCGCGTTCGGCCAGCATGTTGCCGAGGTACAGGTAGGTCTGCGCCTGGTGCTCTTCGACCGGCATCGTCTCCTGTTGCGCGACCAGGGTCTCGAACTGCTTGATCGCTTCCCCGCGTTTGCCGGTGAACTCGGGCCAGAACGTGTAGCTCATCGCCTTCGAGAAGCGCGCCCCCCAGTGCTGGTCGTCGAGGAGCAGCCCGTGGTCGGAATCCGCGCGGCCGGGGAATGCCAAGCGCACCCCGACGGTCACGGCAGACGCGGAGAGCACGGAGAGGGCGACGACGGTCTTGACGTTCATGGTGGTTGCGGCGGACGAGCCGGTCGCGGGCTACTGTGCCCGGCACGGATTATCGCCGAAACGCCCCGCCATGCAGGTCTACGACACCCACTGCCACATCGGCCTCGACGAGGTCCCTCCCGACGAAGACCACGCCCGCGCCGTCGCGGCCCAAGTCGATGCGATGCTGGTCGTCGGGATCGACGCCGCCACCAGTGCTGCCGCGCGCGCGCTGCAGCGGCTCGACGGCGTGCGCTGGAGCGCCGGCCTGCACCCCAACGACAGCCATGCGTTTGCCGCCGAATGGCCGCAGATCGACGCGCTCGCGCGCGATCCGTCGTGCGCGGCAATCGGCGAGACCGGACTCGACTGCTACCGCGACCGCACGCCGTTGGCCGAGCAGGAACGTTCGTTCCGCGCCCACCTCGAACTGGCGCGGGAGCTCGACAAACCGGTCGTGATCCACTGTCGCGATGCGTTCGAACCACTGTTCCGGGTGCTCGCCGACGAACCGCCGATCCACGGCGTGATGCACTGCTTCTCGGGCGGAGTCGACGAGGCGCGACGCGCTCTCGACTTCGGCCTACACGTGTCGTTCGCCGGCCCGCTGACCTACAAGAAGAGCGACGAGCTGCGCCGAGCCTGCGCGTTCGTGCCGCTCGATCGCGCCCTGGTCGAGACCGACGCACCGTTCCTGCCGCCGCAGTCGCGCCGCGGCAAACGCAACGAACCCGCGCTGGTCGTCGAGACGCTGGCGAAGTTCGCCGAGGTGCGCGGCATGAGCCTGGAGGAGGCTGCGGCGGCGACCTACGCCAACGCCATCGCGCTGTTCGGCTGACCTCGCGGCGACGGTTCAGCGCGGAGGGGAGGCGGCGTTGCGCCGCAACAGCGCCATCACGTTCGCGTCGGTCGGGAACTCGCGCTGCAGCTCGGCCAGGGCAATGCGCGCCTGCCGGGTGCGTCCGAGGTCGAACAGGATGCGCACCCGATCGAGCCGCACGTCGCGCGTCGCGAGGCCGTTGGCGATCGCGGTGTCCAGGTGGCGCAGCGCCCCCTCGGTGTCGCCGAGGCCATGGCGCGCGAAGGCGGCCAGCCGGTAGACGTAACCCTTCGGCGTGGCGATCTCGAGGCAGGACAACGCCACCCGCTCGGCGGTGCGGAAGTGTTCGGTGCCGAGCCCCTTGCGGCCGGCCTGCAGGTTCGCCTGCGCGACCAGCGTGCGCACCCACGGATCGTCGGGCGTCATCGCGGCCAGTTTGTCGGCCATCCGCAGCGACAGCTCGGCATCGGCGTCGGCATCCGGCACGGCGATGAGCGCCTCGACCAGGTTGCGCAGCGCGTCGTGGTGGCTCGGGTCGAGCTCGTGCGCTCGACGCAGTGGCGGCACCGCCTCGGCCATCTGGCCGCGGCGCATGCGTGTCGTACCGATGCCCCACCAGGCGCGGAAGGAACGCGGGTTGTGCGTCAGTTCGGCCCGCCACAGTTCGCACTCGTCGCGGTAGAGCCAGGAACGGTGCGCGGACACGACGATGCCGGCGACCAGACATCCGGCGAAGGCGGTGAGCAGCACCGGACGTGGCACCGCGCGCAGCGCCCGAGCGAACCGCGGCAGCACCGCCGCGAACACGACGGCCAGGCCGAGCAGCGGACCGTAGAGGCGGTGCTCGGCGAGCGGCACGTTGAGCGGGATCACCACCCAGGGCAGCGCGATGGCCCATGCCAGGCCACTGCCGAGGCGCCGCAGACGCGCGCGCGGGCCCGGCAGCCAGGCGAGCACAGTCAGGCCGAGCACCGCGCCCCAACCGCACAGCACCGCCGGATCGAAGAAGCCAGTGCGATAGTGGACCACCGGATCCAGCGACAGCGGCACCGGCAGCAGCGCCTGCAACAGGACCCGCGGTAGCAGCGTGCCCATGGTCGCCAACTGCACCGCGAGCGTGCGTCCGTGGCCGGTGTGCGGATCGCCGCCGGTCCGGTCGAGCAACTGCACGGTCGCCTCGCCGAGCAGAAGCTTGCGCGCCACCAAGTAGGCGAGGCACAGCCCCACGACCGGTGCCATGGCCAGAGCCGCCCGCGCCCAATCGCGCCCCGCCGGCAGGCGGTGGCGCAGGCACATCGTCTGCAACGCCAGCAGTGCGGGCAGGACCACGCCGGTCTCCTTGCTGCCGCACGCGAGCACGGTGCCGACGGCGATCAGGGTGATCGGGCCCCAGGTCGCGACGCGACGCTGCCAGTCCAGGTGTGCGAACAGCGCCATCACGATGCCGAACGTCGACAGCAACTCGCTGCGCGCCGACGCCAGGTTCACGGCTTCGCTGGCGAGCGGATGCGCGGCGAACAACGCGGCGGCGACGAACGCCGCCCACAACTTGCGCGACAACCGCCACAACCAGACGAATGCGAGTCCGGCGACGGCGGCGTGCAGGAGCACGTTGCCGAGCTTGATCGACCAAGCGGCCGGGCTGATCCACAGGTTCAGCGCGAAGCTGGTCAGCAGTGCCGGTCGGTACATGCGAGCGGCAGCCCCGCTGAACGTCGACGGATCGGTCCAGAAGCGGCCGAGGTTCGCCAGGTCGTGCACGGCCGGGTTGGCCGACACCGAGTGCACGTCATCGAACACGTAGTCGCCCAAGACGGCCAGGCCGTAGGCGCACAGTGCCACCGCGACCACCAACAGGCCGGCCCTGCGAACCATACGTTCCCTCACGCCACCCCCGACAACGGTTCGCCAACCAGACGCGAGAGCAGCTCGCGCCAGCGCTCGACCTGCCGCGCGGTGCCGAAGTGGCGTTCGTAGGCAGAGCGCGCGCGCGTGGTCGCGGCCGCCACGAGTTCCGGCGACGCCGCCAGTTTCCGCAACGCGGCAACCAGCGCCCCGACGTCGTTGGCCGCGACCGGGAACACTGCGCCGCTGCCTTCGAGCCAACGCGCCACGGCCGGCGAATCAGCGGTGACGACCGGCCGGCCCGAGGCCAGCGCGTGCACCACCTTGAACGGCACCACCCGCTGCGTCTTGCCGCTGGCTCCGAACACGCCGGCGACCAAGTGGCACTCGGCGAGCAACGCGCCGAGCCGATCGCGCGCGACGAACGGCGGCTCCAGGCGCAGGCGATCGCCGAGTCGCGCCTGCGCCATCGCCCGGTCCCCGGCACGGCCGCCCACCAGCGTCAAGCGCACCGCGGGCACGTGCGCAACCGCGGCGATCAGCGTCGCCAAGCCGTGCAGCGGCACCCCGGTCCCGAAGAACAGCAGCTCGATCGTGCCACCGTGAGGCGCGCGCACCCGCAGTGGCTGGGCGGGCGCATCCGGGTCGTGCACGGGCAGCCAGGCGAACCGTTCGGCGGCGACTCCGGTCAGGTCCTGCACGTAGGCGGCGTTCTCGGGAGTGTCGAGCAAGACGAGGTCGGCGGCGCGACAGGCCGCGGCGTCGAGGTGCTGCAGCCAGAGCGCGCCGAGGGAACCCGGCCGCACCCACGCACGATCCTCGACGACCGTGTCGTAGGCCGACAGGAACAGATCCAGCACGATCGGAACGTCGGTGGCCCGGCGGATCGCACGCACCACGGCGTGCCCGGGATACGGCACCACGATCACGTCGGGGCGGCGTTCGTCGATCGCCGTCGCCAAACCCGCGAGCAGCTCCTCGCGCTGGCGGCGTTGTGCGAGCCAGTGCCCCGGCCAGCGCCACGGGGCGCGCAGCAGACGCTGCTTTCCGCGCCCGAGTCCCGCCGCCCGGCAATCCCGCACACAAGCCCCGAACGCAGCGAGGCCCTGCCGGAGGGAGCGCGTGCGCGGGTAGCCGGGGCCCTCGTCCCAGGCGCCGCACAACAGCACGTCAACGTTCGTCGGCAACGTCGTCCTCCGCGCACGGGCGTTCGCCACTGCCGGCGGCGAGGCCCTGGAAGCGCAGGGCAGCGATCTGTTCGGCAATCAATCCGAGTGCGAACAACAGCATCGCCTGCGTCAACAAGAGCACGGCCATGTTGGTGAACCGGCCCTGGGTCAAGAAGGTGTGCAGATACCACGCCACGCCGATCGCGCCGGTGGCCAGCGACGCCGGCAGGAACACGCGCAAAGGTGCGAACATGGTTGCGATGCGCAGGATGATCACGAAGAACCGCGCGCCGTCGGCGAACAACCGTACGTGGCTCTTGCCCTTGCGGCGGCGCACGCGGAACGGGTGGAAACCGACCGACCAGCCGCCGCGCAACATCGACATCGTGATCGTCGTCGGGTAGCTGAACGTGTTCGGTAGGAGCCAGACCAGACTCTTGGCGACATCGGCACGCATCAGTCGGAAGCCGCTGGTCAGATCCGGGATGTGCCGGCCGGAAACGTAGCTGGCGAACCTGTTGTAGACCTGATTCGCGAGGTTGCGGTGCAGGCTGCCGCCGCGGCCACCGCGCGACGCCACCACCATGTCATGGACCTCGGCCATCTCGATCATCGCCGGTAGCTCGGCCGGCGGATGCTGGCCGTCACCATCGAGCAACAGGATCCAGTCGCCCTTGGCTTCCCGGATGCCGCGCTTGACGGCCGCGCCGTTGCCGAGCCCGGCTGGATGCGACACGACGCGGGCCTCCCGTTCGATCGCCAGCGCCTTGGTGGCGTCGGTCGAGCCATCGTCGACGACGACGATCTCGTGGAACGGCAGGGAGAGCTTCTCGAGTTCCTCGTTCAACTCGTCGAGCAAGTCCGCGATGTTGAGTTCCTCGTTGCGCGCCGGCACCACCACCGACAGGCGCTTGATCCGCGAGGCCCGCGGCCGTTCCAGCAGGGGCGGCGTCGAAGTCGCCGGCCGTTCGATCACAGGCGCGCAGGCGGTCGGCAGGTCGCCGCTGGCCATCAGGCCCGCCAGTGCGTTCGGACGGGCTTCGAGCACAGGCCCCTGCAGTTGCGTCGCCATCGGCCATGCTATCGGCATTCCAGCGGCAAAGCCTCATGCCCCGATCGCGCAAAACCGACGATGCCCACGCGCGGCAGCGGCCGCGCATGGGCATTCGTTCGCGGGCACGCGGGCAGTCGTGCCGCGCCGCGTGCAGAGCCGCGCGTCCTTACTGGACGACGACCCAGGTGTTGCCGTCGGCGGCGACCGTGTTGGCCGCGACGCGGTTCGACATGCCGATCGTGCCGGTGCCGACGAACGCGTCGTCGTAGCTCGGCACGGTGGTGGTGCCGCTGTACTGGGTGCTGGCGCCGTTGGTGGCGAGCACGTCGCCGCCCTGGTTGATGAAGAAGGTGCGGTTGCCGCTGTTGCCGGCGGCGGCCGGCCACGCGTAGCAGCACCAGAGGACCTCGGCCTGCGACGGGTCGACGCCCTGGCCGTTGTCCGTGTCGCCGCCGGTGGCGTCCTCGGTCACGCCCACGGCGCTGCTGTTCGGCAGGTACATCTGGAAGATGTAGCCCGAACGCGTGACGCGCGCCGACGAAACGTTGCCGAACGCGGCCGACAGGACCGGCGGCGAGATGGCGCTCGAGCCACCGCGCACGGCGACGCGACCGGAGAGCTCGCCGAAGAAGCCGTACTCGCCCTGGCCGTTGCTGTTGACGTCGATGACGCCCGAGGCCTGGCACTGCGACTGGCCGCTCGAGATGTTCTTCAGCGTGGCGATGGCGGCCGACTCATTGGCGTTCAGCCGCGCGCTGAGGAGGTTCGGAATCGCGATCGACGCGATGATGGCGATGATCGCAACGACGATCATCAGTTCGATGAGGGTAAAGCCCTGTTCCCGCTTGGACATTGATTACTCCGTGACAACCTTTGGTGATTGCGGCCACCTTGGCCGCGTTTCGTTCCCCTTCTCTTCCTTCCAGGCCGGTGCTCAGCGTCCCGGTGACGCCGGTCGACCGACCGTGAGTTCCCGGAACCGCGCATCGTCCGCGACGGCCGACCAGGCATCGGCTTCCGTCTGAAGCCTCCGCCTCACCTCGGCCGGCATCGCAGCATGCACGCCGCCCAGCAACTCGAGGCTCGTATCGACGTCCCCCTGCCGCAACTTGAGCCTGGCAAGGTAGTAATCTGCAATCGGCTCCTGCTCGCGCACCGCCGAGAAGGCGCGTTCCGCAGCCTGGTCGCGCCCCATGCGATCGAAGGCGATCCCCGCCTGCAGCCTTGCCATCGGCGGCGCAGCGTCATCCGCCACCACCGTCTGCAGGCACGCGTCCGCCTCATCGTGGCGCCCCAGATCGATCAGGATCATCGCCATCTCGAGGCGCCGCTGGTGGCCGAAGCGATCGTCGAGTTCTTGCGCGTGCTCGGTGAACACCCGCAAAGCACCCTCCTGATCCCCGCCCCGCGCCAACATGCGCGCCTGGTTGAACGTGAGCACGTCCCGCTGCTCGACGCCGCAGTCGCCACATTGGCGGGCGCGCTCGTAGCAACCGGCGGCATCGACGAAACGACCGTTCAGCATGTGCGCAAACCCACGCAGCTCGACTGCGGTCGCCATGTTCGGATGCTTGCGATCGACGATGTCGAGCTGCGCGACCGCCGCTTCGATCATGTCATCGCGCTTGTCGAGCCGGTTGCCCTGTTGGTCGGTCGCCGGAATCACGTAGGCCATCTGCAACTGCACCGTGGCACTGCTGATCAGCGTGTCGACATCCGCCTCCCGGTCGGTAGCGAGCCACCAGGCGCCAATGCCGGAGACGGCCAGCAGCGCGCCGCCGTAGAGTAATACGCGACTCAAGGTCTCATTCATTTACTTCCCCTGCCGTGACTCCGCGATCGACTAGCCGATCTATGCATGAAACAATGCCCCCGGTGCGCACAATCCGCGTCCAGGGAAGGAAGGCGACTGCAGAAGGCGGAGGCGTGGCCGTGGCCACGCCGAGCATTCTGCCAAGGAGTTCGCGGGGCGAACGGACGCCGCAGGCGGCCGCTCTTCTGCCGCATGGGCGTGGATGGTGCGTGCCGGGGGCTCTGTTTCATGCATAGATCGGGCTAGCCGCCCGAGAGCGTTTCCTGCAGCTTGAAGATGGGCAGGAACACCGCCAACACGATGCCGCCGACGACCACACCCATCACCGCGATCATGATCGGTTCGATCATCGCGGTCAGCCCCTTCACCTCGGCCTCGACCTGCTGGTCGTAGAACTCGGCAATCTTCTCGAGCAATGCATCCAGCGCACCGGACCGTTCGCCGATCGCCATCATCTTGACGACCATCGGCGGAAACACGGTCGAACCCATGAACGGTTCCGACAGGCTGTCGCCGTTCTTGACGCTGTCCCTGGCCCGATCGACGATGCCCGAGATCACGCGGTTTCCCGACGTGTCGGAGACGATCTCCATCGCACCGAGAATCGGCACGCCCGACTTCACCAGCGTCGCGAATGTGCGCGCGAAGCGCGACAGCGCAACCTTCTTGAACAGGATGCCGAACACCGGCAACCGCAGGAACAAGCTGTCCTTGATGTAGGCCCCCCGATCGGTCTTGGCGAACATCATGAAGCCGAAGATCATCGCGAACAGACCGCCGAAGATCAGGTACCAGAAGTCGCGCATGAAGAACGCGATGTCCATGATGAACACCGTCAGGCCCGGCAACTCGACCTCCAGCGAATCGAACACCGGCTTGAACGACGGCACGATGCCGATCATCAGGAACGATGCGATGCCGATGACGAGCACCAGCGAGATCACCGGATACGTCATCGCCGATTTGATCTCGTTGCGCAGGTGCGCGGCCGCTTCCAGATACTCCGCCAAGCGCGTCAGGATGATGTCGATCTGGCCCGACACCTCGCCGGCCCGAATCATGCTGACGTAGATGTGCGAGAACACCTTCTTGTGCGGCTCGAGCGCCTTCGACAGATCGCTGCCGCTGCGGATGTCCTGCACAACTTGGTCGAGACAGAACGCAAAGCCGGGACTCTCGGCCTGATCGGCCAGGATCTCGAGCGATTCGAGCATCGGGATGCCAGCACCGAGCATCGTCGCCAACTGGCGGGTGAACACCTCGAGTTCGCCCTTCTTGCAGCTCGCCTTCTTGACCAGCGAGCGCTTGTCCTTGGTCGACTTGCTGAACAGTCCACCCAGGCCGCCCGACTTGCTGACGTCGAGCGGCGTCAGGTTCTTGCGCCGGACCTCCGCGACCGCCGCCTGCTGCGAATCGGCCGTGACCGCGCCCTTGACGACCTTCCCGGTTGCGTCGCGCGCCTCGAACTTGAACTTGGTAGCCATAATCCCCCGGTTCCCCTCGGTAATCGCGATCAGTCCGCCATCGTGCGGGCTTCGACTTCCTGCAAGCTGGTCTTGCCGCGGGCCGCGTTCAGCAGCGCGCAACGTCGCAGGGTCAACATGCCCTCTTCGAGCGCCTTCGTCTTGATGTCGGCGATGTTGGCGCGTTCGACGACCATGCGCTTGACGGCCTCGGACATGCGCATCGTCTCGAGCAACGCGAAGCGTCCCTTGTAACCCCCGCTGCATCGCGGGCAGCCGACTGGCTCGAAGAACTCCATCGCCAGCTCGGGATCGTCAAAGTCCGTTTCGAGGAAGCCGAGTTCGATCAGCGCCTTCTTCGGCACGTCGACCTTCTTCTTGCAGTTCGGGCAGAGCTTCTTGGCGAGACGCTGCGCACAAATCAACAACGCCGCACTCGACACCATGAACGGGTCGACTCCCATGTCGATCATGCGGGTGATCGTCGACGGCGCGTCGTTGGTGTGCAGGGTGCTCAGCACCAAGTGGCCGGTCAGCGCGGCCTTGATCGCGATTTCCAGCGTCTCCTGGTCGCGGATCTCGCCGAGCAGCACCACGTCGGGGTCCTGACGCAGGATCGAACGCAGGGCGCCACCGAAGGTCAGCCCCGCCTTCGGGTTGACCGGCACCTGGTTGATGCCTTCGAGCTGGTACTCGACCGGATCCTCGACGGTAACCAGGTTGATGTCGGGCGACGCAATATGGCGAACCGCCGAATAAAGCGTCGTCGACTTACCCGAACCGGTCGGGCCGGTCACCAGGATCATGCCGTATGGCTGGGCGCACGCCCACAGGTAGTCCTCCATACAGCGCGCTTCGAAGCCGAGCGACTGGATATCCAGCGCCAGATTGCTCGAGTCGAGGATACGGAAGACGGTCTTCTCTCCCCATACCACCGGCAGGATCGATACGCGGAAATCGACCGCCTTGCGGCCGATCTTCATCTGGAACTTGCCGTCCTGTGGCTTGCGCTTCTCGGCGATGTCCAGCTTGGACATGATCTTGATGCGCGAGGTGATGTTGTTCTGCATGCGCTTTGGCAGCGTCATCGCCTCGACCATGGTCCCGTCCTTGCGGTAGCGGACGATCACCTTCTTCTCGAACGGCTCGATGTGGATGTCGGACACGCCCTGGTTGCAGGCGTCGAGGATCATCTTGTTGACCAGCTTGACGACCGGTGAGTCTTCGTCGCTGATCGCCGACAGGTCGGTACTGTCGTCTTCGAGGTCCTCTTCCTTCAGCGCGATGTCACCCTCGTCGAACGAATCGAGGATGCCGGTGACCGATTCGGTCTCCTGCTGATAGCTCTTGCTGCGGGTGCGCTCGATCTCCTCTTCGGTCGACACCACCAGGCGAAGCTGGCAGCCCGTCACGATACGGATGTCGTCGAGCTTGAGCACGTCGAACGGATTGGCGACCGCGATCGTGATGATCGAGCCGATCTTGTCGACCGGGAACACGCCGTAGTCCCGCGCGACATCCTCGGGCACCGATTCGAGCACCTCCTTGTTGAGGGTCAGCTTCGACAGATCGATCGGCGGGATGTTGGCGGCCTTGGCGATCAGCGCCATCAGCTCGGCCTCGGTGGCGACGCCCTTCTTGACCAGCACCTCCGTGAACGGGCGGCGCTGGGCCTGTGCTTCGGCGAGCAGCGTGTCCCCCGCACCATCCTCGAGTTTGCCGGCCTTCTCGAGGATCGCGCGCAGTTTCTTGGCGAACTGGGTCATGACCTAGCGAGAACGCCTCCCCGAACCCTTGCGCGACATGCCCTGGCCGCTCATTGCACCGCCACCCGCGCGCTCCATCAGACGTTCGAAGTCCGCGTGGTCGCCGGAGTGATCGAGCGCGTCCTCGTAGCTGATGACACCCTGGCGGTAGAGTTCGAACAGCGACTGGTTCATCGTGCGCATGCCGACCTGCGCGCCGGTCTGGATGATCGACATGATCTGGTGCGACTTGTTGTCGCGGATCAGGGCACGGATCGCCGGATTGGCGATCATCACCTCGGCCGCGAGCGCGCGCCCCTTGCCGTGCTGCCGCGGCACCAGTTGCTGGCAGATGATCGCCTGCAAGGTGAACGACAGCATCGTGCGGATCTGCTGCTGCTGGTGGGCCGGGAACACGTCGACGATGCGGTTGACGGTCTGCGCGACGTCCGACGTGTGCAGCGTGGCGAACGTCAGGTGGCCGGTCTCGGCCAGGGTCAGCGCCGCTTCGATCGTCTCGAGGTCGCGCATCTCGCCGACCAGCACGGTGTCCGGATCCTGTCGCAGCACCGACTTCAGCGCCTTTTCGAAACCGTGCGTGTCGCCGCCCACCTCGCGCTGATTGACCAGGCAACCCTTGTTGCGGTGCAGGAACTCGATCGGATCCTCGATCGTGACGATGTGTCCCTGGTCGTGCTCGTTGATGTAGTTGATCATCGACGCGAGCGTCGTCGACTTGCCCGAACCGGTGGCGCCGGTGCAGAGCACCAGACCGCGAGGCAAGTTGCAGATCCACTCGCACACCTTGCGCGGCAGCCCGATGGTTTCGAAGTCATAGACCTCGAACGGGATCACACGCAGCACCGCCGCCACCGTACCGCGCTGGATGAAGGCGTTGGTGCGGAAGCGCCCGAGGTTGGCGACGCCGAACGAGAAATCGAGTTCGAGGTTCTTCTCGAACTTCGCCACTTGGTCGGCACCGAGCACCGAATAGACCAGCTTCTTGGCCGCTTCGGGCATCAGCGGTTCGTATTCGGTGTCGACGAGCTTGCCGTCGACCCGGATCCGCGGCGGGGACCCTACCGAGAGGTGAAGGTCGGAACCACCGCGCTGAACCATCAGGTTCAGCAGCTCTTCCATCGAGACCATGCTGTCGCGCTCCTGTGGTGACCGGCCGGACGGACCGGTCCCCCCGGTTATCGGTTCCCGGGGCGGCCGGCATTGAGACCGGCAGCGCATGGCTTCGTGTTTCCCCCAGTCGACCAACCAGCAGCACGGCCTCCGCCGGCCCGCGGAGCGCTATCTGTCGCATCCTGCGACGCCCCGATTCCGGCCGATCCCGGATCGGGACTGCGGCTCACTTCTCTTCGGCCTTCTGGTGCTGCTTCACGATTTCGGCCTGCACGTTCGGCGGCACCGGCTCGTAGTGCGAGAACCGCATCGCGAACTGTCCTTCGCCCGCGGTGATCGAACGCAACTGCGTCGAGTAGTCGAGCATCTCCGAGAACGGGCACTGCGCCTGGATCGTCTGGATGCCGTTGTCGACTTCCATGCCCGACAATCGTCCGCGGTGGCTCGACAAGTTGCCGGCGACGTCGCCGGTGAACCGTTCGGGCACGTGGATGGTCACGTCCATGATCGGTTCGAGCAGGATGCCGCGCGCCTTTTCGAAGCCGTCGACGCAAGCCCGTTCGGCGGCAAGCTGGAAGCTGACCGAGTCGCTGTCGACATCGTGGAACTTGCCGTCGTAGACCTCGACGCGCACGTCGACCACCGGATAGCCGGCCAACGGCCCCTTGGCCAGGAACTTGCGTGCGCCCTTCTCGACGTCAGGGATGAACTGCCGCGGGATCGCCCCGCCAACCACCGAATCGACGAACTCGAAGCCCTGACCGTGTTCGCGCGGCGCCATGCGCAGAAAGACCTCCGCGAACTGACCGCGACCACCCGACTGCTTCTTGTGCCGGTGGTGACCTTCGCTCGGCGCGGTGATCGTTTCGCGATACGGGATCGTCGGGGGCCCCTGCTCGACATCGACGCCGTGCCGCCGATGCAGCCGCTGGAAGGTGATCTCAAGGTGCATCGGCGACATGCCCGTCACCAGCAGCTCGCCGGTCTCGGGATCGCGGCTGTGCTGCAGGGTCGCATCTTCGGCAGCGAGCTTTTCGAGCGCGTGGCCGATCTTCTGCTCGTCCCCGCGCGTCTTCGGCCAGATGTGCCGCGAATAGGTCGGCTGCGGGAACGCCGGCCGCCGGAACTCGAGCAACGCACCTTCGGCGGTGATCGTATCGCCGAGCCCGATGTCTTCGATCTTGCTGATCGCGAACAGGTCCCCGGCCACGACCTTGTCGACCTCCTTGGTCTCGGTGCCGTGCACGCTGTGCAGGTGGGCGACCTTGTGCGTCTTGCCGGTGTGGGTATCGACCACGTTGCCGTCCTTGCGCAACTCGCCGCGGTAGGCGCGCAGGAACGTCAGACGCCCGACGTAGGGATCGGAGACGATCTTCCATACCTTGGCGGCGAACGGCCCCGAGTCGGGCTCGACCAGCTGGCCGTAGACGTCGGTCCCGGGCTTGGCGGCACCGCGCGCCCCGAAGCAGACCGGCGACGGGAAGTGCTGCTGCACGAACTCCATCAGTCGTTCCATGCCGAGGCCGCGGTTGGGGCATACCGCGAACACCGGCACCAGCTTGCCCATCGCGATCGCCCGCCGCAGGTTGTCCTCGAACTCCTGCTTGGACAGGTGGCCCTCCTCCAGGTAGTGCTCCATCAAGGAGTCGTCGACCTCGGCCTCGTCCTCCTCGATCATCTCATGGTACTTGGCGGCCAGCGGCCCTTCGTCATGGGTCACGTCGTGCACGGCGTCGAACGCGCCACCGTGGCCGTTGGGGTAGGTCACCGGCACGACTGCGTGGCCGAACGCCTCGCGCAGTTCGGCCACGACCTGTTCGAAGTCGGTGTTCTCCTGGTCCAGGTGCGTGACCACGATCGCGCGGCCGATGCCGGCTTCGACCGCCGCCGCCCACAATTGCCGGACGTGGAAGGTAAGCGGGCTCGCCGCGTTCACGACCAGGACCGCGGTTTCGACCACGTCGATGGCGGCGATCGCCTCCGCCAGGAAATCCGGGTGGCCAGGCGTATCGAACACGTTCAGGCCGACGTTGCCCATCGGCATGTGGAACACGTGCGACGCCAGCGTCTGATGCCGTTCCTTCTCTTCCGGCTCGGTGTCGCTGATCGACGTGCCCTCCTGGGTGTTGCCGAGACGGGTCGTCAGCTTGAGGTGGTGGGCGATCGCATCGATCAATGC
>DRKG01000198.1 GCA_011051855.1 bacterium
GGCTTGCCCTGTGGCGCATGGACAGTTGGCTGGCGCCACAACTGGCGCGCGAATCGCTGCGACCGCCGAGCGACTATCGAGCCTATCCAGCGGCGTCGAATGCCTGGACGCGCGGATTCAGCAAGATCGCGCCCAACGAAGTCCTGGTGCAGTCGCCGCTCCTCGGCGTCGAGTCGCCGTTGTTCCCGCTGCACTTCGAGATCGGCCCGGATGGCGTGCGCAGCCCCCAGGCGCCGGACGGCAACGAACGCGACTTCGCGGAGGCCAACGGGATCTCCGGCGAACTGCTCGATCGCGCCTGCCAGCAGTTGCGACGGATCGAGCAGACCCTGCCGGTCGCGGAGTTTCGCGCCAAGGTCCACCGTGCCCTGTCGCAGTTGCCGCTGCTCGGTTGCAACGTGCGCAATCTCGGCGCTGCCGCATCGCCGTCGCAGGTCGGCGGGGCAGCACGCTACGTGCAGCAAAGCGTCGCCGAACTCGACAATCGGCAGCGCCAGTTCCTGAACAATGTCGCCAGCGACGTCGACGTTGCCAATCCCGGTAGCCGGCTCGCGAGCGGGAACGAGAAGGTGGGCCCGATGGTGCCGGTGTGGATCGACGGCGACGAAGATGCGCTGGTCTTTGCCCGGCGCGTGCAGTCAGCCGACGGCGAACGCCTGCAGGCCGTGCTCGTCGATTGGCAGCGGCTGCAGCAGGAGCTGGTTGCGTTGGTGTCCGACCTGCTCGCCGCCGGCACGGCCCGCCTGGTGCGCTGCGAGTCCCCGACGCCTGCCGAGCAACCGGCGATGCTCGCCTCGGTGCCTGCCCGGCTGGTCGGCACCGTGCGAGAACCCGTCGGGGGCTCGGAGCTGCCGGTCTCGGCGGTCTTGTGGACGACCTGGGGGGTGACGTTGCTCGGCCTGCTGGCACTCGGTTTCACCTTGCGCGCGGCGATCGGATTCGGGGAGCGGCGGGCGCGCTTCGCTTCGGCCGTGACGCACGAACTACGCACGCCGCTGACGACGTTTCGCATGTATAGCGAGATGCTCGCCGAGGGGGTCGTGACGGACCCCGAAGCGCGGCGCGAATACCTGCAGACGCTGCAGCGGGAGTCGGATCGTCTGGCTCGAGTGGTCGAGAACGTGCTGGCCTGGTCGCGACTGGAGGAAGGACGGTTCACTGCACGTCGCGATCGCGTGCGCCTCGCCGAAGTCGTCGACCGGCTCGTGCCGATGCTCGAGCAGCGGCTGCGAGAGGTCGGCATGACGCTCTCGGTGCGGGTCGATGACGGCGCGCGTGATGCGCGGGTGTGGACCGACGTGGACGCGGTAGGTCAGGTGCTGTTCAATCTGGTCGACAACGCAGCCAAGTACGCGAGCCACGCGGCGGATGCGCGCGTCGAGCTGGTCGCGCAGAGTCGCGGCGAGGTGGTGGCCTTGACGATCTGCGACCACGGTCCAGGCATCGGCGCCGACTATCGCGAAGCGGTCTTCGTGCCATTCGATCGGGGTGCCGTTCCCGGTGGCAGCAACGACATCCCCGGTGTGGGCCTCGGTCTGGCGCTTGCGCGCGGGCTTGCCCGCGACCTCGGCGGGGACCTTCGGCTGCGCGCGAACCCGGGGGGCGGTGCGTGCTTCGTGCTCGAGCTGCCGCTTGGCTGACGCTGGCGGGCGCCCGAGTGCTACACTCGACCGCCCAACGAGGAGGCCCCGATGAACGACAGACGCTCTCTGCTCCCGCTCGCGCTGCTGTTCGGCGCCGGCGCGGTGGCGCAGGATGCGATGCCCGCAAAGATCGATGCGCGTAGCGAACTCGCCAAGGCGAGCGCACGTGCGAAGGTGCACAACAAGCGCGTGCTGGTCGTGCTCGATACCGATGGGCGCAGGCTCGCCGACAGGCTGCAGCACACCGGTTCCGTGGCGCGGCCGCTGCTCTACGAGTTCGAAACCGTGGCCGTCGCCAAGGATGAGGCGGCTGCGATCGCCGTACACATGCATCTGCCGGCTGATCGCGCCGGGTTGGCCGTGTTGGCCGCCGACGGTGGCCTGCGCGCCTGGCTCGCGGCCGAAACGTTCGCTGTCGGTGATCGCATCGACGGCAAGCGGCTGCTGCAGATGCTGGAGCCGCACTTCTGCGCGCCGGTCGACGCCGAACAGAAGCTCGCCGACGCACTGCGTGCTGCGAAGAAGAGCGGCCGCAACGTGTTCGTGCGCTTCGACGCGCCTTGGTGAGGTTGGTGCAAGGTGCTCGAGGAGTTCCTCGGGCGAAAGGTGACTGCGCCGGTCTTCGCGAAAGGCTGGGTCGATGTGATGATCGACGTCGATCGCGACCGCCACGGCAAGGAGATCAACGAGCGCCTCAAGGGCGAACGCAGCGGCGGTCTGCCGTGGACGATCATTCTCGATGCCGACGGCAACGAACTGGTCGCCGCGAATGCCGAGACCGGCGACGAGCACGATGGGCGCAACATCGGCGGCCCGGTCGCCGAATGGGAATGTGCCTGGTTCCTCGAGATGCTGCGTCGCACCGCGGGTGACCGGGTGTCGGCAGACGAGCTGGACCGCGTCGCTGCCGATCTCGAGACCTACGCCCGGCCGCGCCGCCGCTGATCCGCGCGGGGCCTCCGGCTCAGCGGAGCTTTTCGAACTCGTCGCCCGGCGTCCACGTCGGTGCGGCGTCCGCGTTGCATGTCACCGCCAGCAGGCGGAACAGCACCTGCATGTCGTCGACGGCGCCAGCGAAGTTCCACCACTTCGCGAGTTCGTCGCTCGGTTGGTGGTAGTGCACGGTGGTGTAGCTCGCCTTCATGCGCCGGCGGCCCTGCGGTTGGTCGAGGAACTCGCTGCCGGCCTTGAAGTAGGCCGCCGGCACACCGATGCGTGCGAAGTTGAAGTGGTCGCTGCGGTAGAAGTAACCGCGATCCGGGTGGCTGTCGGGCTCGATCACGCGCCCACGCGCGGCGGCGATCGCCGCGGCCGTGTCGCTCAGGGTGTTCTTGCCGTAGCCGACGAACTCGATGTCCTTGGTCGGTCCCCAGACGTTGAGGCCATCGACGTTGACGTTGGCGACCAGGCGCTTGCGGTCGACGGTCGGGTTCTCGGTGTAGTACTTCGAGCCGAGCAGCCCGGACTCCTCGGCGGTTACGGCCAGGAACAGCATGCTGCGCCGGCGTTCGGGCAGTGCTGCGGCGGCGCGCGCGAGCGCCAGCAAGCCGGCGCAACCCGAGGCGTTGTCGACGGCGCCGTTGTAGATCGCGTCGTCGCCGCGGGGCTTGCCGATACCGAGATGGTCGAAGTGGGCCGTCAGCACGACGTATTCGTCCTTCAGCTTCGGATCGGTGCCCGGCAGCACGCCGAGCACGTTTGCCGACTGCATCTGGCGAACCTTGTTCTCGATGGCGAGCTCGACCTTGACCCCGAGCGGCACCGGTGGCTGGTTGCCGAGTTCGGCGCGGGCACGCAGGGCGTCGAGGTCGTGGCCACCCAGACGGCATAGCGTGTAGGCAGCGGTCTCCGAGCACCACGATCGGATCCCGAGCGTCACCTGACCTTCCTTGAACGGCAGCCAGAAGTTCTCTCTGCCGTGGCTGGCCTGGATCACTTGGAACGGGTAGCCGGCGGACTCGTTGGTGTGGATCACGATGACGCCTGCGGCACCGCGCCGGGCCGCCTCTTCGTACTTGTAGCTCCAGCGACCGTAGTAGAGGCGCGTCTTGCCGGCGAACCGCTGGGGGTCGGTCGCCGGGTCGTTGTTCATCACCAGGAGCACCTTGCCGCGCACGTCGTAGTCTTGGTAGTCGTCCCACTGCTGCTCGGGCGCGTTGATGCCGTAGCCGACGAACACCAGTTCGGCGTCTTTCCAGGCGGCCTGGGCGTCGGCGTTGCCGGCGACGGCCGTGTAGTCGATCGGCGCCTGGAATGACGAGGTGCCGTTGGGGCCGGTAGCCCGCAGCGCCTTACTCACCGTCGACTGGATGCCGACGATCGGGACCGGCTGCATCCACGAGCCGTCGGCGGCCCCCGGTTCGCAACCGGCGGCGGCCAAGTGACTCTGGATGTAGCGACGCGCCAGTTCGTCGCCGCGCGTGCCGACTCCGCGACCTTCGAGCGCGTCACAGCTCAGGAACTCGACGTGGCTACGCAGGATGTGCTCGGTGATGCGGCGCTCGGCGTCGCGGTATGGGTCGACGGCGCAGGAGGTGGCAAGCAGCAGGGCTGGCAGCAACAGGCGGGTGGCATGCATGGGCGGATAGGGCGGGTGGTTCACTGGGTGAGCAGGAAGGACAGATCGCACGGCGGCGAGTGCTCCTCGGGGGCCTGGCCGCGACGAAACAGACGGGCCGCCGTGGTGCCGCGCAGTTCCATGCGGCGGCCTTCGACCCGCAGCATGCAGCCTTCGCGCAGGCCGAGGACCGGCACGTCGTGCTCTTCGTGGAACTGCGCGATGCGCTCTTCACGCGTTTCACCCATGTGCGGGCTCGCCGGATCCGGGTCGAGGTAGTGGGGATTGATCTGGAACGGCACCAGGCGCAGCGCCGCGAACGTCGGCGGTCTCACGATCGGCATGTCGTTGGTCGTGCGGATCGAAAGGGTTGCCACGTTGGTGCCGGCACTGCTGCCCATGTAGGGCATGCCTTCATAGGCGCGCCTGCGGATCGCCTCGATCAGGCCGTGGTGGTGCATCGCGGCCAGCAGCCGGAAGGTGTTGCCGCCACCGACGAACACGGCGTCGGCTGCATCGATCGCGTGCACCTTGTCGGTGTGGGCATGTACCGATGTGAGTTCATGTCCCATCGCCTCGAACGCCGGTCGCGCCTTGTCGAGGTAGGCATCGTGGTCGTGCAGGGCGTAAGGCACGAACAGGATCCGCTTGCGGCTGCCGAGGAACGCTTGCATTTCGGCAGCGCAGTGCTCGAGGTAGCCGCCGCCGTGCATGGTCGAGTTGCTGACCAGCAGGAGCCGTAGGCGTTCCGATCGGGGCCGTGGGGCGTCGTGCTGTGGAACGGTCGTCGGGTCGTTGTCGGTTGCCATGGAATCGAGCAGTAGGCGCCCGGGTTATTCGAGAACGGGGGTCAACGTGTCCGCCAGTTGCGCCTTGCCGGAGGCCGCGAGTGCATCGTGGATACGGCGCGCGATCGCGCGGGGTTTGCGCTGCAGGCCGTCGTCGGTGTCGAAGCTCGCGGCCCGCAGTTGGTGGGCGTGCACCAGATCGCGCACGGCCGCGCCGTCGTCGCCGCGCAGGTGGTGGATCCATGCGCGGCCGGCCAGCGCCAATACCGTGTAGTGATCGGAGGTGTCGGCGTAGGTCTCGTTGCGGCGCTTGCTGTCGGTGAAGCGCTCGATCGCGTCGCCGTAGGCGTTGCCTGCTTCGATGCGGCGATCGTCGCGCGTGTGCTGGTCGCCTGCGACCAGGGCGGCGTAGGCGGCAAACCACTGGGCCGTGGCGCGATCTTCGGCCTTGGCAGCGTAAGCGGCGTAGCAGTGGCGCATGCGCTCGGCGCCGAGGTCGACGAGCAGTCGGTTGCGCCACCGTTCGTGCGCAGCTACTGATGCCGGGTAGCGCTCCACGAGATGCTGAAGTTCGCGTCGCGCGGCCGCACGCAGGCCCACGTGCTCGAACAACGTGATGCCGGCAAGCAACCCGGACTCGCTGCCCGCGCCGCGTTCGCGAAGCAACGCGAAGATCGCCTCGGTGCGGGCGAGTTCGCCGCGCACGCTCGCCTGCGGGTCTTGTTGCAGGCGTTGGTAGGCGGACTGCGCGGTCACCTGCAGGAGCACGTCCAGGAAGCTCCCGGCCAGCCATGCGTCCGGGTGGCGATCGCTGTGCACGGCTGAGATCGCTTCGACCGCTGCCTTGCGCGCGCCCGCCGGGTCACCCTGGTGCCATGCGGTGATCGCCTGCAGCGCCCGGCGTTCCGAGCGCAGGGCATCGTCGCCGACGCGGCCGGCGTTGCGCTCGGCGTCGGCGAGCCACAGCTCGACGCCAGCGCTGCCGGTTTGGGCCAGGTGCAGGGCGAACGCCGCCTGAGCGGTCGCGAGCTGCAGCCGCAGCGAAGGATCGTCTCGCTTGTCGGCCGGGCGCAGGGCCGTCTCGACCCGATCGAGTTCGCTTTCGATCGCCGCGCGCCTGCCGGTCAGGGGGCTGTCCCGCCAAGTGTTCCGCCACGGTGGTGCCAGCCGGTCCTCCGAGCTCTCGAAGTGGCTCGCCATGCGCGCCGCCGCCGGCACCGTCCGGCCAAGTTCGCGCAGGTGGTCGAGCAGTTGCGCGCGTATTCCGGAGTCGTCGATGCGGGCGAGCGCGTCTTCGATGTCGATCAGCGCGTCCTTGCCGGCGACCTTGCACAGCGCAACGGCGGCCAGCGTGCACAGAGAATCGTCGGGATCGCGCAGCCCCATGCGCAAGAGGTCGATGGGTTCGTTGGTCGCACTCGCGGCTCGTTCGAGCAACCGGCGCCGTTCACGTCGATCGCCCGCCCGGTAGCGCCGTTCGAGCAGCGTGCGCGCCAGGGCATCGCGCCGCCGGAACAGTTCGTCGAGGTCGTCGGTGGCGGTCAGGTGCTTCGCCTTGGCGTCGCCGCGATGGTCCGCGATCGCCTCGATCGCCGTCTGCATGGTGCGGTCGAGGTAGCGGTCGAACAGGATCTTGCCTTCGGGCGATATGCCGACGTGTCGCGGTGCGTTGCGGCGGCCGTTGAAGAACCGCGCGAACAGTTCCGGCTCGATGTTGATGTGTTCGCTGCAGGTGCAGCCGCCGAAGCGCGGGCACTCGATACGGTTGCCGAGTGCGTCGTAGTCGCTCTCGGTGTGGCGGTCGGGTGAGGCGACGACGCAGACGTAGCCGCGCGTGCTCTTGACGAACTCCGCATCCTTGTAGGTGTCGCTGGCAAACCGGTCGTTGAACACCTCGCCGTCCATGTTGACGCAGATCAAGAGTGGCAGCCCCGTGGCGCGCTGGACGGCGAGTGCGTCCGCGAGCGTGCGTTGCCACGCTACCTGCGGAGGTGTGCCCTGGGCTGGCTGCGGCGCGGGCTCTTGCGGGGTCGCCAGTAGCGCGACGGACGTCACGGTGATCGAAGTGAGCATGCGGCTACGATCCTAACCCGCTCTACGCATGAACCAGCACGCACGGCGCGTGCCAGTCTCTACCCCGTCCATACCTTCTATGGCAGCGGATGGGCCTCGCAGAGTTCCCGCACGGTCGCGCGGTAGTTCTCGGGATTCTCGCCGCGCACCAGTGCGACGATGATGTCGGCGATCTGGTCGATTTCGGCCGTGCCGAAACCGCGCGTGGTGACCGCCGGAGTGCCGAGGCGCAGGCCGGAAGTCACCATCGGGGGGCGCGGATCGTTCGGCACCGCGTTCTTGTTCACGGCGAGGCCGGCGGCGAGTGCGCGTTCCTCCACCTCGGCGCCGGTGCAGTCGGTGCTGCGCAGGTCGACCAGCACGATGTGGTTGTCGGTACCGCCCGACACGATCTGCAACCCGGCGGTCGCCAGGCGGTCGGCCAGGTGCACGGCGTTCTCCTTGACTCGACGCTGGTAGTCGCGGAACTCCGGCTGCAGGGCCTCGCCGAGTGCGACCGCTTTGCCCGCGATCTGCTGGACCAGCGGACCGCCCTGGGAACCGGGGAACACCGACGAGTTGATCTTCTTGGCGATGTCGGCCTTGGCCAGGATCATGCCGCCGCGCGGGCCGCGCAGGGTCTTGTGGGTGGTCATCGTGACGACGTCGGCGATGCCCACCGGGCTCGGCACGACGCCGGCGGCGACCAGGCCGGCCGGGTGCGCGATGTCCGCCAGCAGGAACGCCTCCGATTCGCGCGCGATGTCGGCGAACGCCTGGTAGTCGAGGTTGCGCGCGTAGGAGCTGCCGCCGGCGATCAGCACGTGCGGCCGGTGTTCGCGCACCAGTTCGCGCACCTGGTCGAGATCGACCCGGCCGTTGTCATCGACGCCGTATTGCTTCGCGTCGAACAGCATGCCGGTGTGGCTGCGTGGATGGCCGTGGCTGAGGTGCCCCCCGTCCTTCAGCGCCATGCCGACGATGCGGCCGTTTGGGCCGGCGAGCGCCAGCAACGCTTCGACGTTGGCGCTGGTCCCGGAGTGAGGCTGCACGTTGGCACTCTCTGCGCCGAACAGCTCCATCGCACGGGCGCGTGCGAGTTCCTCGATCCCGTCGGCCACCTCGCAGCCGCCGTAGTAGCGTTTCGATGGATAGCCTTCGGCGTATTTGTCGGTAAGGCGACTGCTGCCGGTGGCACGCACGGCGGCGGAGCAGTGGTTCTCGGAGGCGATCAACGTCAGCGTGGTGTGCTGGCGGTTGTCTTCACGTTGCAGCCACGATGCGACCTCGGGGTCCTGGTCGCGCAGTTGGTCCGGTTGCGGTTCGACGGAGTTCACGGCACCAACTTACGCCGGCCGCCAGTTCGCGGCCAGAGTAGTCCGTGGCCGGTGTCGCGGCGGCCAGCCCGAAAAATGCCGATGCGATCTGCCGGCGAAGGGGGCCGTGGTGTTCAATCGGCCACGGCGCGAAGCGCGAGCAGGGTGGACCACGGTGGCGTGGTGGCCCGTGATCGGCAGCGCCACCTGGAGCACCACCGAATTGAGCACACGGCACAACGATCAGCGCGCCTGGGGTCTGCGCGCCTGGACGACGCGCGACAGCGCAGAACTCTACCAGCTCGCCGCCTGGGGAGGTGACACCTACGCGGTCGACGATCGCGGCCACCTGATCGTGCAACCGCATGGTCAGGACGGGCCGCGCTTTTCGTTGCCCGAACTGGTCGAGGATCTGCGCAGTCGTGGCATCGAGTTGCCGGTGCTGTTGCGAGTCTCGGACATCCTCGAGTCGCGCGTGAAGACGCTTGCGGGCACCTTTGCGCATGCGATCGCCGACAGCGGGTTCACCGGTGGATACCGACCGGTGTTTCCGATCAAGGTCAACCAGCAACGCGACGTGGTCGAGGAACTGGTCGAGTTCGGCCGCGATCACGGACTCGGGCTCGAAGCGGGCAGCAAGCCGGAGCTCTTGATCGTGCTGGCGCACATGAACACGCCCGGTGGGTTGATCATCTGCAACGGCTACAAGGACGTCAGCTACATCGAGACCGCGATGCTGTCGCAGAGGATCGGGCAGCACCCGATCCTGGTGATCGACCGCTTCGACGAACTCGAGACCGTGCTCGCGGTCAGTGAGCGCTTCCAGTTGCGGCCGCATATCGGCGTGCGCGCGAAGCTCGCCAGCCGCGGCGCTGGCAAGTGGCAGGAGTCGGGCGGCGAGAAGTCGAAGTTCGGCTTGACCGCAGCCGAGATCCTCGGCGTCGTCGAGCGGCTGCGCGAAAAGGGCATGCTCGATTGTCTGGAGCTGTTGCACTTTCACATCGGCAGCCAGATCACCGCGATCCGTGCGATCAAGGACGCACTGAAGGAGGCGACGCGCTTCTACACCGAGATCCACGCGCTCGGCGCCGGGCTCAAGTACATCGACGTCGGCGGCGGTCTGGCGGTCGACTACGACGGCTCGCAGACGAACTTTCACAGCTCGGCGAACTACTCGCTGCAGGAATACGCCAATGACGTGGTGTTCGCCGTACAGCAGGCTTGCGACGAGAAGGGCGTGCCGCATCCGGACATCATCAGCGAGTCCGGCCGTGCGCTGACCGCGCACCACGCGATCCTGGTATTCGACGTGCTCGGGCAAGCCACGCCCGACACCAGCGTGCCGGCGGGTGCGGCCGAGCACGACAGCCCGGCGATCGGCAACATGCTGCAGATCCTGAAGGACCTGTCGCTGAAGAACTTCCAGGAGAGCTACCACGACGCGCTGCAGCAGAAAGAAGAGGCGATGAGCCTGTTCCGGCTCGGCTACCTCGATCTGCGTGGGCGCGCGCTCGTCGAGAACCTGTTCTGGGCGATCTGCGAGCGGTTGCGGCAGATCGTGCGTTCGCTCGACTACGTGCCGGAGGAACTCGAAGGGCTCGAGCGCGCGCTCGCCGACACCTACTACTGCAACTTTTCGGTGTTCCAGTCGGCACCCGACCACTGGGCGGTCAAGCAACTGTTCCCGACGATGCCGATTCACCGGCTGAACGAACGCCCCGCGCGCCGGGCGGTCCTGGTCGACCTGACTTGCGACAGCGACGGCAAGGTAGACAAGTTCATCGACCTGCGCGACGTCAAGGACGTGCTCGAGGTGCACGACATCCAGCCCGGCAAGCCGTACTACATCGCCATGTTCCTGGTCGGGGCCTACCAGGAGATCCTCGGCGACCTGCACAACCTGTTCGGTGACACCAATGCCATCCACGTGTCGATGGACGTAGACCACGGCTATCGCATCGAGCGGGTGATCGAGGGCGATTCGGTGGCCGAGGTGCTCGGTTACGTGCAGTACGACAAGCAGGAACTCATCCGGGGCATGCGGCGGCGGATCGAGCAGTCGGTGCGCGCCGGCAGCGTCAACATGAAGGAGTCGGCGCTGCTGATGCGGCGCTACGAGGAAGGGCTGGCGGCCTACACCTACTTGGTCGATGACGATGCCGAGCTCGGAGGCGGTTCGGTCGATCCAGCGGGGGATGCCGCCGGGCGCGTGGTCGACCGGTTGCCGGCTCCTTGATTCCATGACGCGGCGGTTCTCCGGCCGCGCTATGGTGTAGCCGACTCTTCCTTCCGCCAGAAATGTCACCGCCTGAACTGTCATGCACGCAGCCGTCTTCGTCGATTTCGAGAATCTGTTCCTGTCCCTCAAGAATCGTGAGGAGCTCAGCGGTCTGCGCATCCGGGAGCTGTCGCTCGGCATCCTCGAGCAACTGAAGGAGCGTCTGCACAAGGACAAGGCGCCGATGGTGCTGGGGCGTTCGTATGCGGCGTTCGACACCTACCCCGGCATGGAGGTCGCCCACGACCTCGCGCTGATGGGTTTCGACCCGCAGTACGTGTTGGTCGGCCACGCGGGCAAGAACTCGGCCGACGTGCAGCTCGCCTGCGACGTCTGCCGCGTGCTCTACCGCCGGCCCGATATCGATGCGCTGGTGATCGTCTCTGGTGACCGCGTCTTCATCCCGATCGCGCGTCAGGTGCTCGAAGAGAACCGCGAGCTGCGCGTGGTTGCGATTCCGGACAGCACTTCGGGCGACCTGCGCATGCGCGTCGGCGCGGAGCGGTTCTGGAATGCGCTCGATCTGATCGATGTCGACGCACATGAACCGCGGCCGGCGGCAGCGTCGGGCGCGGGAGCCGAGGCCGCGAATGGCAAGAGTGGCCGCACGGCGGCGAACGCCGACCAGGATGAGGCCGCCGAAGCGGGCTCGGATGCCCACAAGGCCGCGATCGTAGGCCACATCCCGGTCACCTGGCGCACCGACGAGCTGCCGCAGGACGCGCACATCGGCGAGCGGTTGCACCAGTGCGTCGAGTTGATTCTGCGTGCGCAGGCGCGGCACGGCAGCTCGGAGGTGTGGCTGTCGCCGTTCCTGAAGGGCCCGATGAGTCAGCACTTCAGCGGCTTGGTCCACCCCGAACGCCGTGCGTTGATCAACGAGTTGCGCCACCGAGGCGTGATCCGGATCGAGGAACGCGAAAACCAGTACGCGGACCACCCGTACTCGGTGATCGTACTCGACCAGTCCCATCCGATGGTGGCGACGGTCGCCCAGCGCACGAAGAAGCGCGACGACGCCAATTGAGACCCCGTATGACCCGCCTATCGCTCTTCGTGATTTTCGTCGGTGCCACCGCTGCGCTGGCCGACGCACAGACCTTCCAGGACCTGGTCGACACCCGCAACGCGGCGCAGCCTTACTCGTCGATCTTCCTGGTTGAAGCCGGTGCGATCGGCACCACTACCGAGGGCGTGGGCGCCAACAACAAGGCGCGCGGCCTCGAGGACGACTTCAGTTGGGACGGGCGCGTCTACTACCGCGACGAGAACTTCGGCACTCGCCGAGGCACGCTCGAAGCCTACGCCGGCCGTGATGGTCTGTTCGCCGGCTTCACCGACGGCAATCTGGTCGGCGACGACACCGTCACGCGTTTCGAGGTGCACGCGCGGCCGTGGATGTTCTATCGCGACGGGTTCTACCGCGCCAACGAGCTACGCCAGGGTGGGTTCTTCGAGGGCTCGGACTACGAAACCTATCTCGGCTTCGGCCGTGGAGCCGACGACGGCCTGTTCATCGAGTTCGGTCCGTACTACCGCAAGCTCAAGTTCCAGCGGTCCGATCTGACCTCGGTCACCTACACCATCCCCGACGACTACGACGCCTACGGCGTGCGCATGTACGTCGAGCAGCGCATGGTGCAGATGGATCGCCGTCGCGGTCTGCCGCAGCAGGGGTTCGTGTTGACGATCATCGGCGAGCGCGAGTGGAACGACAGCTCGACTGCGTTCGGCACGCCGTTGAGCATGACGTCGCTGCCCTCGGCGGTGTGGCGCGCACGCGCGCGGCTCGAATGGTACATCCCGGGATCCGACGCGATGACGTGGGAGGTGTTCGGCTCCGGTGGTTGGCAGGACGAGACCGACCGCGTCGTCAGCATCGAAGGCCAGCGACCGCTCGGCCACCAGTGGGCCGACGTGCAGTTGCGTTTGCGCACGCACCTCGGCGAATCGTTCGTGGTCACGCCGTTCGCGCATGTGCAGTATTCGGTGGTGCCGACCGAAGACGGATTCAGCACCAGCAGCGACCTGTTCTTCGGCGTCGGCGTCGAGAGCTACCTGCACCTGAGTCAGAACCTGTCGATGCACGGCTGGTACTCGTTCCTCGACAATGAGAACCGCCCGTCGATCCGCATCGACCAGGACGTGCGCGGTGAGCACATGTTCTACCTCGGCATGGTGCTGCGCTTCGGCGCGACGCGGCGCTGA
>DRKG01000199.1 GCA_011051855.1 bacterium
ACCGCCGCACCCGCACCGGGTCGTTGGAGAACAAGCCGGAGAAGCGCCACCCCATTTCCGATGTGATGGATTGCCTGCAGTACGTGGCGATGGTGGCCTCCGGTCGGTCCATGACGTGGCTGCGGCATCGTTTCGACGAATGGACGCCGCGCACTGCCGCAGCGCCCACGTCTACGGCTCGCATCAACCTTCAAGGGTGGGCGTGATGGTGGTTCTGCGGATCGACGGGTTCGCCGGCGAGCGCCGCATCGTGGATGCCCGGCTGCTGCCGCCGAACGAGGCGGTCGAGGCGGTGAATGTCGACCTCCGGCACGGCACGTTGGCGGGGATTCCGTGGCCTTGGCTGGAGCATTCGTTCGCTTCGCCGCCTGCCCGTGTCATTCCCGTCTATCGGCCCGACGGAACACGGGAATGGCTCACCTTCGGTAGCGCGGCGGTGATGCTGGCCCAGAGTCCGGTCGTCAACGACGCATACGAGCGGGTCTACTGGACCGATCCCGCCGGCCCGCCGAAATATTCTACCATCGACGACGTGCTGAACGGTGTCGCACCGTTCGATCTGGGTGTGGTACCGCCGTCGTCGCCGCTCACCGTCACGCCTTCCGGAGGATCATCCGGCGTCTATGAGACCCGTGCTTACGTGGTGACGCTGGTCACCGTCTACGGCGAGGAAAGCGCGCCTTCGCCTCCCGTGGTGGTCGACGGTCAGACCGACGACACGTGGGCGATCTCGAACATCCCGACGACCTACAGCGGCGCGAGCGCAGCTATCGACAAGGTGCGGATCTATCGCACGGTGTCGGGCACCGACACGGCGGCTTTCCGGTTCGTCGCCGAGCTGGCGTTCGGCACGGCGACGTACAGCGATACCGACAAGACTTCGGAAGTGGCGCTCAATGAGCCCTTGCGGACGACCGGCTGGGCACCGCCATTGCCCAACCTCGACGGGCTCGTCCGGCATCCCGCCGGCTTTCTGGCGGCCTTCGAGGGGCGGAACGTCTACTTCTCCGAGCCGTATCAGCCTCATGCTTGGCCGGCAGCTTATACCTACACCCTGCCGTGGCCGGTCCGCGCCCTCGCCGTTGCCGGTGACGTGCTACTGGCTTTCACCGAGGGCGTGCCGATCGTCCTCTATGGCAGCGACCCGGCACAGATCGGGCAGTACTGGCTCGCCGCATCGGTCGCCGCTCCGTCGCCCCGTGCCGTCGTCACCGTGCGCGATTTCGCCGTTGCGGCGACGTCCGACGGGCTCGTGGCGGTGGCGCCGCGCAGCATGACCCGTCTCACGGCCCCCTACTACGACGAGCGTCAGTGGTCGGAGTGGTACAGCGACGATATCCGCCTCGCCGTATCGGGCGATTCGGTCCTCGTGCGGTTCGACGAAAGCAGCGCTCTGCTGTTCTCGCTGTCCTCTACCGAACGATCCGGTGTGACCATGCTCGAGACGATCGGCAATCAGGACATCGTGTTCGACCCGGCGACCGGCGACGCGTTTCTTCTCGCCGGTTCCGGCCTTTACCGGTTCGATCATCCGGACGCGCCGCGGGATAGCTGGCGCTGGCGATCCAAGGTTTTCCAGATGCCCAAGCCGACCAATTTCGGCGTCCTGCAGGTCAAGTTCACGAGTGGCCTCCACACGGTCACGACGCTTCCGCCCGAGGCCCAGCAGTACAACCAGCAGCGGTTCGACCTGCCGCCGCTGGACGTGCTGGACGGCTACCCGCTCGGCGGCGAGATGCAGTCGCTGTCCGTCGTCACCGGTTCGGTGCCTCCGACCCAGCCGCTCGGTGGCGAACCACTCTACATGCTGGATGCGCCACTCGTCTGTCCGGTCACGGTGCGGATCTTCGGTGACGGCGACGAGAAGGCGTATCTGTGCATCGAGGACGGGTTGACCGTCCGTCTGCCCTACGGGTTCAAGGCGACGTTCTGGCAGGTCGAGCTCGCCGGTGCCGCGTCGACCGAGGTCTACAGCGTCGCGCTCGGGACGACTGGTCGCGAACTCGCCCGGGCGTGACCGTTCCGGGAACAGTACAGGAGAACCGAGATGCCGGATTTTCCGCCGGATGCCCGCGCCGGAGGCGCTGTCGACCTCGCCCATGCCGTTCGTCTGCTGCAGGAACGGGTGGACGCGCTGCGTGACCGGCGACGGCGCCCGCTGCGCCGCGCCGTGACCTTCGAGGACCTCGTCGCGCTCGGTCTCGTCGACAGTGCCACCGCCGATGCGGTTGCTCGCCGTGGCGAAACGTGAACTTCGTCGCCTCCGTGTGTCCGAGCTTCGGCGGCACCGGTCGTACTGGCGGCAGCATGCCCGGGAAGCCTACAGCGAACCGCTGCCGTTCGACCCCGACTGGTCTCTGCTGCGGAGATTGGAAGAGACCGGCCAGTTGTTGATGGTCGGCATGTTCGTGGATGGACGTCTCGTCGGCCATGCCGCCTTGACGATCTATCGTCATGCCATGTCGCGGGGCAAAGTTGCGGCACAGGAAATTGCGCTGTACATTTGCCGGGAGTTTCGCAGTTTCGGAACGGCGTCCTTGCTGATACGGGCGATGGAGCGAATGGCACAGGTGGCCGGGTGCTCCCAGATCATCCTGCACGTCCCGGCCCGCGCCCGCCGGCTCGGCACCCTGTATGCGAGACTGGGGTATCGACCGCTGTTCGAGGTTCATGGCAAGGAGCTGAAATCCGATGGGGTCGGCATGGACTCCTCCTGAGCTCGACGTTTCCACGGAGAAGCGTCGCCTCGACGAGATCTTTTCCCGGCTCGACGAGATCTTTCGCACGTCTCTGCCCGAGATCCGTCAGCAGGCGAGCAACGCGCTCGGACGTCTGGAAACCGTTACCGGCGTACTGGCGCCGGAGGCGACGGCGTCGCTGCGCAGCAGCGGCAAGCTGATCACCGAGTTCGCCGACACCATTCCCGAGATCGCTCGGGGCATTACCGACTACGCCATTGCCGTTCCCGTGCAGGACCGGATGGAGCAGGAGGCGGCACGCCTGCGTGCCGACGTGGCGCAGGCGTTCGATGCGAAGCGCGATGCTGCACTTCGCAGGCTGGCGTCGCTCGGAGTCGACCCGTCACAGGTCCGTGCCACGGCGCTGGACCGTGTCGCCGGCATTCAGCAGGCTGCTGCCGAGGCGCTCGCCGGCGCCCGGGGGCGGGCGCTGGGCGAGCAGCAGGCGATCGCACTCCGTGAGCGGGCACTGGGCGCCGGCGTGGGTGTGCTGGGGGCCGGCATCAATGTCGGCAGGCTGGGTACGGCACAGGCCGCGCAGGCGGCCGACACGACCGTGCGGCAGGCGGCGCTTCTGCCGAACATTTACGGTACACCCGGTCAGCAGCTCGACCGCATGGCCCGGACGACCCTCGGCCGTGCCGGGCTGGAAGAGGCGCGGTTCCGTGGGCAGATCGAGCGGGCACGGATCAAGGCTGGTGCCAAGGCGAACATGGTCAATGCGACCAGCAATCTTCTCGGTACCGGCGCCGGGCTGGCGCTCGGATACGCCATTTACGGGTAGGAGATCGTCGTGGCTACGGATCCCGGTTCCGCCTTCACTTCTGGCGTCACATCGGCGCTCGGCATTCTCGACACGATGAGCCGTCTCGGCCTGCGCAAGGCCCAGATCGAGGGGTTGCGCGCCAAGGCCGAACGCGAGCGGCGGGCCGAGGCCCTGCGCAACCGGCTCGGCGACCGTATCGTCGATGCGGTGACCGGCGGCGACATCACGGACGCCATGACGGCGGTGGCCGAGTATGCCGCCCGCACAGGCGATCTCGACAGCCTCAACACGCTCTTCGACGGCATCGTCAAGATGCGTACGGCGCGGTTCATGAACGGCATGCAGCAGGCGCTCGTACTCGCCCAGCAGGGAGACTGGCAGGGAGCGTCCGCCGTCGCGTCCCGCGCCCGCCGGGCTGCAGGCCTTACTACCGACGTGACCTACCTGCCGGACGACAAGGGCGTGCGTGTCGTCTACACGCAGCTCCGGACGAACGACAAGGGCGAGACCGAGACGCAGAAGGTTGCTGAAACGGTCATGAAGCCGTCGGACATCCTGTCCGGTTTCGTGGCGGCGTTCGAGAACCCCGACAAGGTGGCCGACAGCATCGAGACGATCACCATGCTGCCGCTCACCGTGCGGGAGAAGCAGCAGGATATCGAGGCCAAGGCGCTGAAGAACCAGTACGAGCGTACGACGCTCGACGATCGTGTGCGCAAAACGGAAGCGGAGGCGCGCAGCGCTGAAGCGAAGGCCGATATCGCCGAAGTCGATGCCGAGATCGCCCGCGCTTTTGGCATGCCGATGAAGGATCTGGTGGGCGAGGCTCCCTTCATGCAGCCGGGGGCGTTAGGGGAGACCGGCGAACCGATCGAAGGCGCGGCACGTCTCCCGAACGCCCTCTTTCTTGCGCGCATGATCGCTCGTCAGAACGGGCTGAGCGAAGAGGATACCGCGGCGCTGGCCGGGCTGCTGGCCGGCGGCATGGGCGAGGAAGGCGTACAGCTCGAGCCTCCGACGCGGCCCGGGCAGGCCGCGGCCATGCGGCTGCCGAATGGCCGGGTACTGGACGTGCCCATGTTGGCGAAACCGAAGCTGGAAGCACTGCTCGGCAAGCGCGGCGCCATTCGGGTCGGCGAGGCGCCGCCGCGGCGCGGTGAACGGACCGACGGTGTGGCGGAACCTGTCACGCCGCAGGTGCCGGTGAGTGCTCTCGGCCGGACGCCTCCCATGATCGAAGGCCCGGTTCCGCCCCGTGGTCTGCCGCGCCCGGCAACCGCGCTCCGGCCGCCCGGGTCGGGCGGTGCCACTGGCGCCATGCCACTCGCGCGGGATATCGTTCCGCAGGAAACGCCGAACGTCGACCGGGCGGAGATTCCCATCGGGGCGCTGCGGCGGCAGGTTCTGCCGGACGTGCCGGGCTCGATCGGCGGGGATGTGCCGTTTCCACCCAGCCCGACGGTCGTCGACTCGTATCGGGACATGGTGTCGAAAGGGATCATGAAGCTGGACGAAGTGCCGGCCGACGTACTCCCCTACCTGCAGCAGGGGCGCTGATATGCCGCCGCTCGACCCGCAGCGCATCGCCGAAGACGTCCGCCGTCAGGTCGTAGAGACCGTCACCGGCCGGCGGGAGGAACCGCAGGGTGGGGCGCTTCTGCTCGGTGGCGGCCGCGTACCGCCGCAGCCGCTTCCGCAGGCGGCGCTCGGCGGGGCCGTCGGCGCGCCGCCGGTGGTGCCTCCGCTCCGCGTCGCCCCGGTGCCGGCGCCTACCCCCGCGACTGTCGCACCGGCAGTCGAGCCGCCGCCTTTCTATCTCGACGCGCCGTCGTCGCCGGACCAGCGGGATTTCGCCGAGGGTCGTATCGAACTGCTGGGCCGGGACCGGCGGGTCGGTGCGCTGAGCTCGATCTTCCGCAACCTCGGCGCCGGGCTGGTCGGCGACAATCTGCAGATGGCGGGTGGGTTCATTCGCTGGCTCGGCGAGATGGCGAACGCCCGGCCGCTCAAGATTGCCGGGCGCGAGATCTCTCTGACCGGCGAGGAGATCGTCGACCTCCTGATGCAGGACGTACCGCCCGAACAGCTCTACGACTGGGCGAAGCCGATCCTTGCCGGCGAGGGCGAGGAAAGCGCGCTGAAGAGCTGGGATGCAATCCAGGCGCAGCTCGTACGGCTGCTCGGCAGCTTCGCGCTCCCGGCCGGCAGCGCGGCGGCAGGCGCCAAGGCCGTCCGTGCGGGGTCGCGTCTGCTGCGCGGAGCCGAGGCGACGGCGAAGGCGGTCCGCCTCGGGCAGACGGCGGGTACGGTCGGTGCGACCGCCGTGCTCGGGGCCGGCGACGCCGTGAGCAGCGTCGATCAATGGCTCGACAGCTATGTCGACGAATACGGGTGGGAAAGCATCCCCCGGTACCGTGAGCTCGTGGACGGCGGGCTGGATCCTGCAAAGGCCGAGACACGGGTCCGTTCCGAAATGCGGCGCGAAGCCGGTGCCATCGGCGGCACCGCGGGAGCGGTGGCCGGCGTGGCCCTCGGCCGTATCTTCGCCCAGTTCAGTCGCAAGTACGGCGCACCGCTGGCGCGGACCATGCTCCGCCGCATCGCCAAGGGAGCCGGGCTCGGCGCGCTCGAGGAAGGGATCGACGAGGGCGGCGTGGCGACCGGCACCGAGCTCGCCATCAGATCCGCCGGGCTCGACGTCGACAGTTTCAACATCCTGCAGAACACCGTGCAGGGCGCGTTCTACGGTGCTGTTCTCGGCGGCGCCGCCGGCGGTTTCAACCGGGCGGAGCTGGCGGCAGGTCAGCAGCGGCAGCAGACGCCGCCCGAGGACAACCCCGCTGCCGGTCTTCCTGCGGCCCCGCCATCCGTACCGCCGGCGGGGCCGCCCGCTCCGTCCCCGCTGCAGAGGGCGGACGCCAGCGCTGCTGTCGACGCCGAAGTCGAGCCGCCGCGACGTATCGCAGCGGACGTCCAGCCGGTCGACGTCGAGGTGACCGATACCGCGCTTGCCCGGCAGCAGGAAGAGCTGGCGATCGCACCGCCGCGGCCGCGCGTCGGTGCGCCGGTGTCGCAGGCGCTGCTGCGCAGCAACCGGCCGAGTGACGTCGCCGAACGCACCGACGGCAGTGAAACCGCGCTCAACGAAGCCGGACGGGCGCTCGCACTGTGGGAAGAGTACCGCAAACGGGTGGAGGCGCTCACGGAGGGCAGAGGGGTGCAGAACACGCTGCGCCGCGGCCTCGCCGACAGTTTCCGCGCCAACGTACAGGCGGTGGTTCGGCTGGCCGACGAAACGGCCCGTTCGCCCGACCTCGCCGAGCAGGTCATGCGCTACGCCCGTGAAAGCGGTCAGGACGTCGCCAACGCTCTGCAGGACCTCGCCGATGCCCATGCGCCGGCCTATGTCTCACAGGTCGTCCGACGCGCCACGACCGACGCGGCGGTGACCGACGCCGAGCTGGCCGCGCTGTCCCGGTCGCTGTCCCGTGGCCGCCGAAGCTCGACGCTCGAAAGCCTGCACAGCCTCCGCGGCCAGCTCGTGCAGCGGTACCGCGAGGCGCTTCGCAACCGGGACACCCCGAAGGCCCAGTTGGCGTTGGCCGACATTCTCGACGTCCAGCGCGCGATCGACGAGACGGTGGCGCTCGCCATGCCGCCACGGCTACGGGAGAAGCTGCGGCCGTTCCTGCTGAGCCGCGGCATCGACGTGAACGCTCTCGGGCGTCGTCGGAAAAGGGCGAAGCCCAGTACGGCGCAGACGGCCGAGCAGATCGCCGTGCCGCAGGAAGAACGGCTCGTCGCGCCGCCGCCCGAGCCGCAGGTGGAGCGCAGCAGGGACACCGGGCCGGCCACGGGCGTGGAGGCGGCACCGGAGCAACTGTCCCCGGAACAGTCAGTGCGCAATCCGGTCCGGCTTCGCCTGCCGCGTCTGGAAGGGATGAGCTACATCGGCAGGGCGACGGCGCATGCGAGGGTGCTCGCCCGCCTGACGGAGGTGCTCGGGGAGGCGTTCCGGCAGCGGCGGACGCTGACGGTCCGTGAGCTGCTCGACACCTTGCGGGGAGAGTTCGACAGCGCCGACTTCGGCCTGATGCGCCGCCTCGTCGAGCTGTCGCCGGATACCCGCGTGCAGTTCGGCGATCCTGGCGAGGGCAACATCGCCTACTACGACCGCCGTACGGACACCATCACGCTCGCGGCCGGGCTGGAACCGCACGTGTTCGGCCGTGCGCTTCTGCACGAGATGACGCACGCCGCCACCATGACGGCGCTGCGGGAAGGGCAGTCGAAGGCGGCAAAGGCGCTGATCCGGCTCTACGAGGATGTGACGAAGTGGTACCGGGATCAGGGGCTCGACCCCACGGCTGTCCCGCAGCTGCGCAATCTCGACGAGTTCGTCGCCAGTCTCTACTCCGAACCGCAGTTCGTGGATGCGCTCGACCGTCTGATCGCGGCCTTTCCGTCCCGCATCCCGGCCGCTTACCCGCGCACGGTATGGGGCGCCATCAAGTACGTCATCGCCCGGCTCGTCGGCGTCAGCCCGAAGCGGCAATTTCTCCATCAGCAGTTGATGGACATCCTCGATGATCTCGGTCGGCCGGCGAAGCGTGATACCGCGCGTGATGCCATGATGGAGACGGCGGTGACGTTCCTCGGCGATGGCAGCGGCGCCGCGCTCACGATGGATCATCTGCTGTCCTCGGTCAGCAGGTTCGTGAGCACCGAGGAAGCGCCGATCGGCTTCAGGAGCAGCGCGCTGGCAGCAAAGAACAAGACCCGTCGGGTGTTCTACAAGCTGCTGTCGCTACCGCAGCTCCACGAGGTCTACGGCGATCTGTTCGATACGCCAGACGGCGGCAACTTGTTCGAGGCCTACCGGAAGACGCGCGAGCAGCGCGACATCACGAGCCAGCGCGAGCTCAACGACGTCATTCGCAACAGCGAGCGCTGGGTGGACCTCCGGTCTCAGCACCCGGAGACGGTGGACGCCATCCACGAACTCATGGTGCAGGCGACCCTATGGGAGGTTCATCCCGACAAGCCCATCACCGATGCCGCGAATATCCACCTGCGGAACCGCAGGGGCGGTATCCGTCGCTATCGCGAGCTGGCGAAGCGGTGGCAGGAGATCGGCCGCATGCCGGGCGGCGCGGAGGCCCAGCAGCTCTACGGCGATACCCTGCAGATGCTCGACGAGAAGTGGGCGAAGTTCCGCGACGCCATTCTGAAGGCGCGGCTGCGCACGTTGGGGGTCGAGAACCTGCCGGACCGCCAGCTCACCCTGCAGGAAGCGCGGGATCTCGCGAAAGCGGTAGGTGATCGTCGTGCGATCGTTCATCTGGAGTATATGTTCACCCGCAAGGGGCCGTACTTCCCGCTTCGCCGGTTCGGCGACTACTACGTCGTCGCCGAGACCCGACCGATCGAAGACACCGTGACGCGGGACGAGCTCGAAGAACTCGAGATGGACCCGATGTTCACGCTGCTCGGCAAGCCTGTCGAGCTCGGCGGCGGGAAGTACAGGGTCACCTACCGCTACCGGCACGTCCAGAACTTCGACAGCGAAGCGGACAGCCTCGCTGCGCGGCAGAAGCTCGAGGAAAGCGGCAAGTTCGACACCGTGACCGCCCGGGTGAAGTCGGACACCCGCATGGACACCACCATCGTCCCTGCCGGCCTTCTGCAGGCGGTCGCCGACGCCGCCCGTACCGAAGACCCGGCGGTGGCGAATGCGCTCGCGCACTTTCTGATGGAGATCGCCCCGGAGACCAGCATCCGCAAGGCGCTGGCGCGGCGCATGGGCGTGTCCGGCGCCGAAACCAACATGATCCGTTCTCTCGACGCCTATGGGCGGGCATTCGCCTACAGCTACGGGCAGATCATCCACGGTGCCGAAATCCAGCGCGCCGCCCGGGCGCTGGAGGAACATGCTCGGAGTCTGTACCAGCGCGGAGAGAACGAGAAAGGCACGGCGGCGCGGGATCTCGTGAACACGCTGCACGCGCGCGAGAAGGAAATGCTGCTGGCATCGCTGGAGAACCGCCGCGGGGCGCGACGGGTGGCCGACGTGGTGGCAGGGCTGGGTTTCTACGCCTACCTGACTTCGATCGCCTACTGGGTCACCAACATGCTTCAGCCGACGATGGTGACCTACCCCGTATTGGCCGCCCGTTACGGAGCGACTCGGGCGCTCGACGTGATGCTGGGGGCGTACCGCGACCTCGCGCCGTCGGCCCGAAAGCAGCTCGGCGTCAAGGGCGCCCGACCCGCGTTTGGTGGGCTGAGCGTCGTCGACAACTTCATCGCTAACCTGCAGCGTGCCGACGAACGCGCCATGATGCGCTACCTGTCCGACGTCGGCCTGATCGACGTGACCCTGTCGATGGAGCTCGACACGCTGATCCGCCGCGGCGGCAAGTCGAACACGCCGATGCTCCGCATCTACGACACGGTGCGGGAGTGGACCACGGCAGCGCCGCATTTCATCGAGGTCGTCAACCGCATGACGACCGGCCTCGCCGCCATGCGGCTGGCCCGGGAACAGGGGATCCCGGGCAAGGATGGCAAGCTCACGAAAAACTACACCCCCGAGCAGCTTCAGCGGTATGTCGCCGAGACGGTCCGCAAGACGCAGGTCGACTACGGCATGTCGAACCGTCCCCTGCTGTTCCAGAAGCAGGCGCTGCGACCGCTGCTGCTGTTCAAGATGTTCGGGCAGGCGATCACCTACCTCTACACGCAATACTTCATCGAGGCGTTCCGCCGGAACGGCCGCATTCCCCGATCCGAAGCGGCGAAGGCGCTCGGTGCGCTAACCGGCGTGCAGATGCTGTTCTCGGGGCTGATCGGCGCGACATGGGAGCCGATCATGATTCCCCTCAAGATCGCCTCGGCCGTCTTCGGCATCGACGATCCCGAGGAGTGGATGCGCAGCAGCCTGCAGAAAGCGTTCGGCAAGGAGTTCGGTCTGGCGCTCGCTAAAGGTCTTCCCTACGCAGCCGGGGTCGACATGAGCCGCCTCGGCGTGAACAATCTGCTGTTCAACGTCCGCGGGGCGCGACCGTGGGACACGCCCGACAACATCTACCTGAACGTCGTGCTGCTCGCCGGCGGCGCCCCGGCAGCCATGCTGAACGACGTGATCCGCGGCTCCTACGACATCGTTAACGGTGATTTCTACCGGGGCTTCCGTCGGTTCATGCCGAGTTTCGCGCGAAGCGCGCTGTCCTCCATCGAGTTTGCGACGACGGGACTGGTCGACCGGAACGGAAACCCCATCGTCGATTCCGAGCGCATGAGCCTGCAGGACATTCTGGTACGGGCGCTCGGCTACTCGCCGACGATCGCCAGCGAGGCCTATGCCTTCCGCAACCGGGTCTATGACGAGGCGCGGCGACTGCGCGCTAGCCGAAGGGATGTGCTCGATGCCTTCTGGCGCGCGGTTACGGAAGGCGGCGAAGACGCCATGGCAGAAGCATTCGACCTGCTGGCACGCTACAACGCGACGGCACGCAGACCCATCACGCCGAGTGCGCTTCAGCAGTCTTTGCGGGAGCGGCGCCGTCGGAGAGAAGAGATCGCAACCGTCGGCGTGTCCGGCCGGGAGGAAGTGGAGATGGGCCGTCGCATCCGCCCCCTCTATGCCTTCTGAGCGGCTGTTCTGGGAACAGCCGCCTCCGGAACGATTGCACCGTCCGCAGCCATCGCCTCGCCGACGAGTGCGTCGAGCGCCTTCATGGCAGCCCGTTCCGTGGTGTAGGATTTCGTCGTCGTGACCCATACCCAGCGGTTGACGGACCACGGCTCCGTGCCGGCCGGAATGCCGGCGGGCATGACCCACACGGGCAAGGGAACGGTTCCGGTGGCCCATGGATGGTTTCCGGGCAAGCCGAGATACTCGACGTATCCGCCGGCCATGATGCGGGTTATCACGCGGCGGTAGCCGCGGCCCAGCATGGTCAGTTCCGTCACCTTCACGATGCGTCCCTCCTCTCGTTGGCGGCATTCGTTTCCCCGAACAGCGGCCGCAGGGCCGGGTAACGGCGACCGTCGACCTCGAGCACCCGAATGGCGGCGGCATTGGGGTCGTAGTGCCGCCCGAGCGGCCACCCTTCGATGACCCGTGCACCGCCGTCGCTGTCGAACCACCGCACCAGCGTCTCGAAATCGGGCATGCCCATGTTGGCAGCAGCCCACTGGTCGTAGTCGTGAGCGCCGAGGTAGATCCGCCCCGTCCCCATGTCGAGCTCGGCCTTGATCGGCGGTTCGATGCGCGCCGAGATGATGCTGTGCGTTGCCATCGAGTTGTAGACCAGCCGGTGACGACTCACCTGCTGAAGGTAGAGGCTAATCACGGCCGGGGCTTCGTGGTGCCGCACTACGGCGCCCATGACGTGGGATTGGCGAGTGATCGTGCTCAGCAGGCCCCGGGCGATAGCCTTTTCGTCATAGGGCAACTGCTCCCGCAGTCCGTACCGCATCATGCTGGCCGCGAGGATGACCGCACAGGCAATGTCGATCTGGATACGGTACAGCGCCGGGTCGAGACCGCGATGCTGGATGCGATCGCCGATGATGGTGTGAAGCTCGACCATCCGCTGAAGCAAGTCGTCGTAGTTGCCGAGGATGTACCGCGCTGCAGCGTGGGACAGATAGCCGTAGTCCTGCCGTAACTGCAGGCGTAGGGCGCTCATTTCGCTGCGTTGCGACATGGGGATGGACGCGTCGAGCGGCGGCGCCTCGATATCCAGCACGCGTGCCAGTCCGGCAGCGCCGCCGGCGACACGCTTCATCGCCCGGATCGGCGACTGGTTGCTGGCGATGACCAGCAGGGACTTCCACGATTTGACCGTCACCGTGTCGCGTGTCCGCGACAGCACTTCCCGCCCGGTGCCTGCGAGGGCCGAGAAGAGACCGATGGCCCGACGGGTCTCGATGGCACCCTCGTCGATGAACGTCGGCAGTCCGCCCATCATGGGGAATCGCTTGTGCAGGGCGTTGATCGAGGAATCGACCGACGTTCCCAGAAGATCGGGGTTGCCGAACATCGACTGCGACACCTCGAGCGCCACCGATTTGCCGGTCCCGCTCCGTGGCGAGGTGAGCGAGATGATCGGCGTGCCGGTGGTACTCGCGAAAGCGGCGTAGAACATGCTGGCAATGCCGGCCAGCGAGAACGCCTGCATCTGCCAGCGCGGTTCGAGCTGCAGGTAGTGCTCGATGTGGGCGATGTGGGCATCTCTGTCCCCACCTACGCCGAATCGGTCGGCGTAGGTCACTACCTCACGCATCGGCTCACACGGGACGGGGTCTTCGTCGCCGTAGAACAGCATCGTGCCGATCGCCCACGTCCGCACGCCGAAATGCCGGTCGAACCCCATGCGCGCGATCTTGACCTTCGAGCTGCCGAACACCCCCTTCCGGAGGAGGAGGTTGACGAGGCGCGAGACGAACCGCTGGATCTTGGCGCCATGGCGGCTTTCCGGCGTGAAGCCGTGTGCGGACAGCGCCGCCATGACGTCGTTCTGAAGATGCGCCTGCCGCAGGGGGATCTCGATGGTTACGTTCTTGAGCGCCCCGTTACTCGCACGAAACTGCAGGAACAGACCGTCCGGCACCTGCGTGACGAGCCGGGCATGTGAGATCCGACACGGCAGAATCTTGACCGGTACCTGTCCCGTGCAGTCCCACACCGCGTTGTCGTCGACGTCGTAGCCGGTGATCGACACATCGACCAGCAGGTCGCCTTCATCCCCGGCAGCGAGCTTGCGCAGGACCGCCGCGCCTTTGTCGTCGCTCGCCAGCGCCGCTTCGGCCTGCTGGACGAGCTTCTCGGGCCGTGCGCCTTCACCTTCGGCACGACGGCGGACAACGGCGTACATCGGCGAATGCCCGGCATCGCGCCAGATGCACGATCGGCAGGGAGCTGCCCAGTCATGCTCGGTCCCGCAGCCGTCTGCCGTGTCGATGATGGTGCGGCAGCGGGGCATGCCCACCCCCTGCTGCTTGCGCGCCTGTATGGCATAGCGCACCTTCGACAGCGTCTCGTCGCGGTCGAACCCGTCGTAATTCCGGCTGATCGCCACGGCGGCCCGTTCCGGCGACGTGGTGAAGGCGCACAGGTTGATCAACTGCTTCCAGACGGGTTCCGGAACAGGGCCGGCGCCGCCCGTTTTCATGTGCTCGGCGAACAGGGGACACGCTGCCGCCAACTCACGCGGAGTCGGATCCTCGACGTCTTCCATGCCTTCCGTGAGGCCGGCGCTATCGGTACTGCCTGTCCCGGGAACAGCCGCTGACCCGTCGATGGCCGCCTCGATCCGTGACATGGTGGGGGTGGCCAGCAGTTTCCGAAGCTCTTCAACGGAGTACGGCTCACCTACTCGTTTAGCCGTCACCACCGTTCCGTGCTTCGGGTGCACGGATCCGACGGCCCGCATGATCTGCGTCAGCTTGCCGCCTGTGTTGGCGTCGATCACGAGCCGGACGCTGCGGAGACGATCGTGCATCTTCTGCGTGATCGTCAGCCATTCCATCGGCCCGACAGGTTCGTCCAGCATGTAGTAGAAATGGAACCCGCCGCCGCTCGCCACGATCCACGTAGGGTGCAGGCCGGTCTTGTCGAAGGCGCTCCGTGATGCCGCGGCTGCCTCGGCATAGGTGGCGTAGTAGGTTGCTTTGTGCCCGAGCACATCGAGGTCGACGACAACGGCGTTGAACGCCGCGGCGTTCGTGCTCCGTCTGCTGCGTGAGTGGAACGTACCGACGGAATGCCCGAGGTTGCCCTGATGCCGGCACGTCTCGAGGCGTTCCAGAAACTCCTCCGTTGTCTGAGCCCATATCTGCAGTTGCTTCGGGGCGTCGCGGTCGAAGGATGTGAGCTGGCGGTATCCTTCGGCCGTCCCCCACAGCTCTTCGTAGAACCGATCCCGATCCTGCACCCGTTCGCCTCCACAGAAGACCCCTCCCCCGGTACCGGGGGAGGGGGCTGAGCAGTCAGTCGGAGCCGAAGAGATCGTCGAGGTTCGGCCCGTCGCCGGCGGGAGGCGTACCGGCGACCGGTGCGGCCTCGACCTTCGGTTCGGCTTCGACCGTCTTCGCCCGCTTCACGGCGGGCTTGGCAGCCCGTCCCCGACTGCGGGGCTTGGGCGCGGGTTCGGGAGCGACGTCGATGGCGTCGTCGGCATCGTCGTCGACGTCGTCGACATCATCGACGTCATTGGCGTTGCCAGCGCCGTTGCCGCCGGTGAGAGCCGACGTCGGCTCGGACTCGGTTTCGATGCCGAGCTTGTCGGCGAGCTTCTGCAGGGGCGGAGGCAGCTCGGGTCGGTAACCCAGCATGACCTCCATCCCCGGCAGGGCGGCGACGAACGTTCGCACCAGATCGACGAATCCGTTCTTGTCGAGGATGCCGATCGGTGCGAACCGGAGCTTCGGGAAATCCGCCTCCGGGTCGAAGGAAAGCTCCGTCACCACCGCCCAATAGGGCAGCTTTTTCGCCGTGAGCTGCTGGTTGTAGCGACGCAGGTCACCGAGCGACATGACCGGCACGGACAGCATGAACGGAGAACCGAACTCTTCGCAGGCGATGTCGGCCGCCGGGACGACGATGAGACGCTTGGTCTCCTGACATGCCTTGGCCTTCCGGCCGTTACGGCCGATCCGCGAGCCCCACGCGTTCTTGGGGCAGTTCGTGCAGGAGTCGCTCTGCGGTTCCTGCACGCCCGGTTCCGGCACCTTGCCGTCGAGCGACGAGCAGGTCGGTGCCGAGGAATCGCCGGTGTAGTCGTCCTCGAAGTAGACCCGCGACACGTACCGACTCGCGGCGATGATGACGACCGGATAGGACGAAGCGGCGTTGCCACGTTCGTCCATGATGGTTGCTTCGTCGCTACCCTGTCGGACATGGAACTTGCTGCCCCTGATGGAAAGCACGGGCAGGCCGCCGGTCAGACTGATGCCCGCCGCCAGTTCGTCGTTCACGGCATCGCCGAACAGCTCGGCGAGCCGCGCCACGGTCCTGCCGTCGATGGGTACGATATTACTCATTGGTCCCTCCTATCGGGTAGCCTTCTGATACGAAAGGTTGATGATACGGTCGACTTCGGTACCCGGCGGCGGATCGCCCGTCCGCTCGTACCATTCCAGCGCAGGCTGCTTCGTGACGCCGCGACGGAAGAAGTCCCACGCTTCATGCTCGATGACGAACCGCTGCAGTGATTCCCAGTCGACCACGCGCACGACCGTATTGATCCGTGGAGCAGCAGTGTAACCGTCCACCGTGAGGCGGTCGATCCCATCCTTCTGCATGCGGTGCAGGATGACGGCCTCGAGCTCGGCCATCGCCGCCTTGACGGCCTTCAGCCGCTCGTCGATCGCAGCGCGTTTTTCGCGCAGCTTCCCGTAGGTCGAGACGAGCTTGGGAAGCGGTACATCTTCGGGTGACTGTTCCGGAAACAGCCGATCGAAGAAGGGCATGTCGGTCATAACGCTTTTCCCTTGATGAACTGGTCGAACAGGTCGAGTACCTGTTCCTGAAACTGCAGGCGGCGGCTTATCGTGTGGTACAGCCGGGCTTCGAGGCTGCCCGATACCATGTGCACCACCAGCCGCTTCTGTTTCTGCGACACGCGGGCGATCCGCGCATTCGCCTGCTCGTAGGTCTCCGCCGAATAGATCGGCAGGAACCAGACGACGGTATTCGCCCGCGTCAGCGTCACCCCGTGCGCCATCGCCTTCGGGTGGGCGACGAGGAACCGCAGTTCGCCGGTATCCTGAAACCTGCGGAACACGTCGAGCCGCGCGTTGCCGGCCACGCCACCGTGCACGACCCCCACTTCGCCCAGCCCGGCCAGCGCTGCCTCGACCTTCGGAATGAGGGCGCGGAACGGCACGAAAACGATCATCGGACTGCCCACTTCGGCAGCGATATCGAGAAGCGTGTCGTACCGCGGTCCGGCGGGTACATCGGTTATGTGATTGAAATCGTTGATCACGGCCCCGCCGTGAATCTGCAGTGCCTTGATCAGCACGGCAGCGGCGTGGACCGCTGTCACCTTGGCACTACCGATCTGCGCCACGGCGTCGCGGCGCAGCGCCTTGATGGCCTTCTTCTGGGCCGGCGTGAGGGGGACGTCCCGCTCGGTGACGGTGACGGGCGGCAGGTCGAACATCTCCTCCCGCCGGAACCGGACGGCAGGCATGAGATACCGCCGCACGATCCGATGGGCGTCCTTGCGCGGTTCCCAGTGGTAGCCGTCGGTGTTGGTCATCGTCTGGGCGCGAAGCTGGGTAAACCGCGTCGGGTCGCCGGGAACGACGATCCGCTTCTGCGCCCAGACGTCGGTGGGCGCCTGCGGGGTCGGCGTCCCGGTCATCCCCCAGACATAGGGGATGCGGTAGTTCTCCATCTTCATCCGCTTGCGCAGACGGGCGTTGCCCGGCCCGTTCGCCAGCATCATCGCCGCCTGTGCGAGGCCGGTTCGGCCGTTGCGGAACACGGCGATCTCGTCGATCGCCATGATGTCGAAGCCGGCCGCCATCAACTCGACCAGCATGACCTTGAGGCCATGATGGTTGATGACGGCGAGGTTCCACGGCTTCTCGGTCAGCATCGCCAGCCGTTCCCTGCGGCTGCCGTGCAGCACGACGCACTGTAGGCGATCGCGGAAGTTGCGATGGACCTCATCCTGCCAGACGAACCGCAGGGTAGAAAGCGGCGCCACCACGAGGGCACGCTTCGCCACCTTGGCGTGGTTGATCAGCCAGTCGATGGCGTAGAGCGTCGCCCGCGTCTTGCCCGTCCCCATTTCCGACAGGTTGAACGACCGCGGATAGGAGACGAGATGAGCCGCCATGGTCTTCTGGGCGGCGAACGCGGGCGGATCGCCCGGCCAGTCGTACTCCAGCTCCATCGGGTGACGGGCCGGAATCCCCCGCTCGGTACAGGCGCGCCACGCGTCCTCGGTGACCGGCAGGAGCAACGCCGGGCGGCCGCGCCACCGGCCGATCCGCCCCTGCGGCGGCGGGTCGTCGCCGTCCCACGGCTCCAGAAGCTGGAGCCGGCGTTCGGGATTGACGTGCAGGTTCATTGCACGGTCCTCGACGCGTCGGGATTGTCGTTGTCGCGCAGAACATCGGCAGCGATCCTGTGGATCCGCCGCCAAGCGTCGACGCAGTCCCCGGTCTCCAGCGCCTTCAGAAACGCCGTGAGCATGAGGCTGCACGACATGAGCGCCGGGTCGCCGGACGCGACGGACACCACGAGCCGAGCCTTGTCGTCGACCAGACCGACCACGATGAAATCTTCGGCACCGACCACGGTCTTCAGCGCTTCGGCCCTCTGCGATTCCACGTCCATGCTCATGTCACTCTCCCGTCGCCATGCCCGAAACGGTACGGTCGATACGATGGAGCATCGACCCGGGTTCGATGTTGTGAGTCATGACGGTGAGCGGCCGGCCGTCACGCTCGACGATGAGAAGGAAGCTACGGGCTTCGCCGAGAAGTTCGGCCGCCGTCTCCTTTTGCGCTCCACCGACACGGTGTCGGTCGTTCTCGAGCTCCGTCAGCGCGGCGACAACGAGCTCGAGGCCCTGCCGCATCAGGCGCCGATGGCCGCCGACCGGGCGTTCGTCCTCGATGCGGCGCGCGATCGAGGCCAATTCCCCGCGGATCTCGTCGAGGTTCATTGTCCGGCCTCCGCATGCTCGGTGGCAGATTCGAGGGAATCCATGCCGAAGGGCTCACGGTAGACGACGACGCCCGTCACCCCGACGATCCGCCCGCTCATGTCGCGGACGGCGGTGTAAGGGCGGGTGTCCGGTGCGACCACGCCGACACCCACGGGCGCCATCTCGGCGACGTAGGGCGCCGCACTCATCGAGACGAGGATCACATCCCCCTTCTCGACGAATGGCGGGATGAGGTCGGTCCAGATGCGCATCACCCGCACGTTCCGAACGCCGAACAGTCTGGTGCCGACTTCCTTCTGGTCGAAGTGCACCCGGATCGAACACCCGAGGGGCGGATACGAAGCGATGCATTCGCCGCCCCGGTAGATGCGCACCGGGTGCCCGGTGAAGTTGTAGATCTTCATGATTTTTCTCCCACGAAATGTTCGACGTCGTAGATCGTCATCCCGATCTCAGGGATGACCAGCTCGAACCGGATGTTCCCGGAACAGCCAGCTCCCGTTCGAGCTCGCGGATGAACGCCTCCGCGCCGGCCTGACCGCGGACGACCCGCGCGACACCGCCGGCCTTTTCGACGGCGTCGAGAACACCCTGCTGGCGGGGAGTGAGCCGGGTCCGCTCACCTTTGACCTCGACGGCCCAGAAACGGCCGGCGACGCACAGCAGAAGATCGACGGTCGCCGCCCCTCTGCCGGTCTGGACGGGCGAAAACGCGTAGATCGGCAGCTTCGCCAATCGCCGGCGCAGCCATTGCCGGATCGCCCGCTCCGGTTTGAAAAGTTCGAGTTGTTCCATGTCGATCTCCAATCCCGATTACCCACGTACTGTAACGTAAAGTAATCTCTTAGTCAACAGGAAAGTATTACCAATCAGCAATCCACGCAAGGACTGCATACCCGACCAGTATTGCTGCCCAGACGAGCAGCGCAACGAACAGCGCTTCCATGTCGACTACTCCTTTCCGTTGTGCGGACACGACTTCACCGGGCACCAACGACATTGGAACCCGGGCTTCGGAGGAAAATCTCCCTTCCTGATGGCGTCCTCGATCCGCAGGATCTCGGGCACGCCGTCCGTGCGCGCTTTCGCGAAATCGTCACGCGTCACGATCTCGACCTCGGACGGCTCGTCGTCGGTGGTGTACCAGTAGAACGCGCGGATCCGCTCCACGGCCTCCGACAGATGTGGAAACAGCACCAGCGCCGTGAGCCGGAGCTGCAGCCCGTCCTGTTTCCACGATCCGGTCTTCCAGTCGACGTAGACCGCACCGGTCTCGTAGACGAAAGTCGCGTCCGCCACGGCGCGACCCCAGACGTCGTGGTCGAAGAATCCCGTCGGTCGCCAGTCGCGCGTCACCGCCAGCTTGCGCTCGGTCTGGATCACCCTCGCACCGGTCGAAAGCTTCCGCACGATGTCGGTCACCCGCCGCAGGGCCGGCGGCAGCGCATCACCGAGCTCGATGTGCCGGTTGATCATGCCGTGGATCTTCTCTCCCCGCTCGATGGCGGGAGTCTTCACGAAGTCGCGCTTGTAGCGCTTCGAGATGGTCGTCTCGAAGAACATGCGCGGACAGCGACGCCACGCATCGATCGTGGAATAGGACCATACGAAACCCTGCTTCGCCATCGCCTATTTCCCTTCGGCGTAGTTGACGCACGCGGCCCCCTCGGCGTCGAGGGGGCATGGCCCGAGCCATTCCGGCGGCCGCCGTAGCGCATCGACCCACGTATCCCGCAGGTCTTCGGCTCCATCTTCGTCGACAATGCCGACGAGCTCGTCGTGCACCTGCAGCACCGTCTCATCGACGTACTCGGCGTGGACCTCGCAGAGAACGTCCCGCGCGAGCGCCTGCACGACGTTCTCGGTCACCACGCCGCCCCAGACGTGCTGCGGCACGGGACGCCCGTTCGCGAACCGGTCGAAGACGTACCCGCCCGAATCGGCATCGTACCGGAGGTTCGGGTAGTAGATCCGCCGCCCGGTGGGGAGGACGATGGACGACCCGTCGAACCGCAGGGGTTCGGCCATGAGCGGAGACCGGTAGGCCGCCCGACCACCGGCAGCCATGACGCGCAGCATGCCGTCGAACGTCCGCCACAACTCGGGGATTTCGTGGAAGACCCGTCGGAATGTCCGGACGGCGTTCTCAGCCGTCGACACGTCGACGCCGTGCCCCTGTATGCGGGTCATGTTGCGGAACTTCGCGGCTCCCGTGCCGTACCCGCAACTCAGCACGGCCGTCTTGCCGATGAACCGCTCGACGGGATCAGTCTTCTTGTCGATCCGCCGGCGGTACATCCTGCCCGCGAACTCGGCGTAGACGTCGGCCCCGGAAGCGAACAGGTCGACGAGCGTCCGGCATCCGGCCAGCCACGCGGTGATCCGCGCCTCGATCTGGGAGGCGTCGACGACGACCAGCCGTTTGCCCGGCGCCGCCGTCAGGGACCGCCGGAGCGGCGAATCTCCCCGCGAGAGGTTCTGCAGGTTGATACCGCCGGCGCCGGTCCACCGGCCGGTCCGGGCGCGATGGTAGTTGAGTGGGACCGGCAGATACCCGTCGAGCGCACCGGAAATGTCGAGGAACCGCTGCGCCCGGCTCGACGTGATGGTGGACTTGACCTCCACCCGCAGCTCCGCGAGTTCCGCCACGACCGGATCGGGGTATTCGAGCAGTTCGGCCATGAACGGATCGGTCACCGCCAGCGCCGGGATCGGCCCGTTCTTGCCGGGCTTCGTCGCCACTTCGACGCCATGATTCTCGAGAATGGCGGCGAACCGCAATGATGACGCCACGTCGGTCTTGGTCAGGCCGAATCGATCCAGCTTCGTCCGGATCCGGGCCTCTCGCTGCATGATGGCGTCCCGGAGCGGCGCCGGGTCGACGAGGAACGCCGGTTCGACGGACCGCCGTACCGTCCACGCCAGCAGCCGCGCCTCCCGCCGGTCGAATGTCGGCCACAGGCGGCGAAACAGCTCCCGACAGAGCTCCACATCCCGGCCGGCGTAGGCGAGATACCGGTCGCGAAACTCCGGTGTCATGTCGACGAGGCGCTGCCCGGCCGCCAGCGAGATCGTTTCCTTCTCGACGTCGAGCCCGTACTGCTTCGCCAGTGCGGCGAGCGACACGGAGCCCATGAACGGCCAGACGTCGGGGTTCGCCATTTGCATGGTACACAGCCAGCCCCGCGGCCGGATGCCCAACTTCCGCGCCACGAGAGCGTCGAACATGGCGTTATGGGCGATGCAGACCGTGTTCGCCCAGTCGATCGGCGCCGAGACGAAACGCTCGGGCGGCATGACGCGGGGCGGCCCGTGCAGCCCGGCCACGGCGACGCATTGGACCTCGAACCGCGGATCGGCGACGTACTCCCACGGGCTCATGCGTCGCAGCGAATAGTCGCTGTCGTAGTAGGTCTCGAAATCCACGAACAGCAGGTCGGGCACGTCAACTCTCCGGCCCGATCAGCAATTTCGCCTCGGCCGGAAGGCAGAGATAGGCGGCTTCCGGATAGACCTCACGCGCCACCGTGGCTGCACGGCGGCACGTCTCTCCGTCGAGAAACGCCTGCACGGGGATCGGGCGGGGAAGCCCCGCCATGACGACGAACATGATCCAGACGACGAACGTGCTCATGGCTATGTCCTTTCCGGTGGTGACTGTTTCGAGAACAGCCGTGGTGACGAAGCGACGAGGTCGAGGCGGACCATCACAGGAACGAGGCCGGGCAACGGCGATGGTAACGCCATGTCCGAACTATCCAGCAGCGCGATCCTGACGATCTCGAATCCAGACACGTCCGGCGCAGCGTCGACCGTGATCCTGCCTTGCCCCTGCTGCCGCACCAGCTCGAATCCGGCCAGCGTGCGAACCCTCTCGCCAAACGTCATGCCAGTCCTCCATCCAGCATCGACTTCGCCAGCATGACCTCGAACGGCATGCGGGTGTCGAGTGTCCATCCCGCAGGCCAGTCGATCCGCCGGCCGGTCGGCACGTGTTCCACCACGATGCGACTGTCGGGCGACAGGACAGTCAGAACCCGCAGGTCGTCGCGTTCGAGAACCCGGATGGGCTCGTCCGGTGTCGACGGCCGGAACAGCGAGACGACCTTCTTCTCGCCGTTCACCACCATGCCGATGCTGTGCGGTCCCCATTTCCACGTCAGCCCGATGCCGAACCCCGGATCCGCCAGCATGATCGTCATGGCAGCGAACGCTCGCAGCCGTTCGCCGGTGATCAGCTCGACCGTAGGAGACGCAAGAACCGGTAGGTGACGGCAGTCGGGCGGCCCGAACAGATGAATCACATCCCGGCCGCCGTATACCCACTTCACCGCATCGACGACACGCCCGGGCGACTGGCCGAAGTAGTCCAACTCCAACAGATCGTGCCGGTAATTCGTAACCACGACGCGCGGCCCGATATCCGGCGCCCAGTCGCCTTTCCACCGAAGCTCGAGCCGCATGTCCCCCCGCCAGTACGTCCGCAGCTCCAACAGATGCAGGTCCTCCGCCTGTTCCGGGAACAGCCGCATACGAACCCGCTGTAGCAGGGCCTTCACGGAAGGCCCTCCATGCGAACGACAGCAAGAACAACCGACAACGGCGCCATGGGAGGCTGATGCAGCCGTCCGTGCAGCAGCAGTTCCATGCCGCCCTCGCGCAGACGATACGTCCCGTCGTCCGAATCGATGACGAGCGTCGGCCCCCATGGTAGAGGAACGTGGATCATGCCGTCGGTGATCCACCCGTCGATGTCGTTCTTCAGCCCGTTTTCGCGATAGGAAGCGACCACGGCCGCACCCGGACTGGATGCGGCGAACTCGACCTCCGGCCCCGCCGACACGGTCAGCACGGTACCATCCATACCGTATTCTGCGTGAAACATCGGTACGTACCGAAGGCGTTTGTTCTTTCTAGGCTGATACGCGTCCATGATCGGCGGATTGAACGACCTTCCCCG
>DRKG01000200.1 GCA_011051855.1 bacterium
AAGAGTTGTTGCGTGCCATGGTCCAGCAGGGGGCCTCGGATCTTCACATCAAAGCTGGCAGCCCGCCGGGCTTCCGCATCGACGGCGAGGTGAAGCCGCAGGAGCAGTTCGGCCGGTTGACGCCGGAAGCCACCGCGGAGTTGACGCGGCAACTGATGTCGCCGGAGCAGTGGGAGCGCTTTCTGGCCGACAAGGACATCGACTTCTCGCACGCGGTGCCGGACTGCGCCCGTTTCCGCGTCAATGCCTTGCACCAGCGCAACGCGTGCGGCGTCGTGATCCGCCAGATCCCGGACGCGATCCCAGATGCGCAGCAACTCGGACTGCCGCAGATCACGCTCGACCTGGCGTCGAAGCCGCGCGGTCTCGTGCTGGTCACGGGGCCGACCGGATCCGGCAAGTCGACCACGCTCGCCGCGATGATCGACTACATCAACCAGAACGAGTCGGGCCACATCCTGACGATGGAGGATCCGCTCGAGTTCGTGCACCAGGACAAGAAGTGCTTCGTCACGCAGCGGCAGATCGGCCAGGATTGCCTGTCGTTCCGCGAAGCGCTACGGCGGGCGCTGCGGCAGGATCCGGACGTGATCCTGATCGGCGAGATGCGCGACCTCGAAACGATCTCGATGGCGATCTCGGCGGCCGAGACCGGCCACTTGGTGTTCGGCACGCTGCACACGACCAGCGCGATCTCGACCGTCGATCGCATCATCGACGTGTTTCCGACCGACGCGCAGCAGCAAGTGCGGGTGCAGTTGGCAACGACGCTGCAGGGCGTGATCTCGCAGACGCTGGTGCCCAAGGTCGGCGTCGGCCGCGTGGCCGCCCGCGAGATCCTGGTCGGCACCGACGCGGTCAAGTCCTTGATCCGTGAAGGCAAGTCGGCGCAGATCCTCAACCTGATGCAGACCGGCCGGCAGTTCGGCATGACCACCCTCGAGGACGAACTGGTCAACGCATTCGCGGAGGGGTTGATCAGCGGCGACGACGCGATCGCGAAGTCGAACCGCCCCGACGACGTGCGCAAACGCATCGAAGGCGTGCAGCCGAAGGTGCGGGATGCCGCCGATCAGCTCGGCACGGACGCGCGCCGCGAGCCGGTAGGCGCCGGGCTCGGCAGCAGTGCCGGTACCGGCATGGCGAGCAGGCCACGCGGCGTGACCGGCGGCATGCGCGGCGGCGGCTTGAAGATGCGCATGCCGCGCGGCCGCTGAGCTTGTCGGATAGAGCTGCGGCGGGCCATTGCCGGCCCGCGGCAGCGCTGACACTCACGCAGAACCCGATCGAAGGCGGTTCTTCAATCGGGCACCTTCAAGCCGATGGCGTGGCCACGCCGTTGCTGCAGCCGGGAGGCGCGATAGGGTGTGCGCGCCGTGCCGCTCGTTCATCCCCCGCTGCTGGTGTTGCTGATGTTGCTCGTCACCTGCGGTGTCATCGCGGGGCAAGGTGGCTACCGCGCAGGGAACGGCCGTTCGCGCCGCACCTGTCGGGTTGGTCGGGTGGCTGCCAAGGCTGCGCCGCGCGTCGATGGGCGGCTCGACGATGCGTGTTGGCGCGATGCACCGGCGATCGGTGAGCTGGTCATGGTCGAGCCGTGGCTCGGACGTAGGCCGGCCGAGCGCACGGTCGTCAAGCTGCTGCACGATCGCGACAACCTCTACGTGGCGATCTCCTGCTATCAGGATCCGCAGACGATCCGCGCCAGCCAACGGGCGCGCGACGCTCGGCTCGATCCCGACGACCGCGTCGAGCTGATGGTGGATCCGTTCGAGAATCGGCGCACGGCCTACTTCTTCCAGATCGGCGCCGGCGGTTCGATCGGTGACGCGATCGTGTCGGCGAACGGCACGCGCTTCAACAAGCCGTGGGATGCGATCTGGTGGGGAGAGTCGCGGATCACGGGCGAGGGTTGGGTCGCGGAGCTGGCGATCCCGTTCCGCAGCATTCCGCGGCAGGAGAACGCGCGCTCGTGGGGGTTCAATCTGAAGCGGTATCTGCGCTGCCGCAACGAAGAGTACCAGTGGGCCAATCCGAGCCAGTCGGTGCCGTTCTTCCGCGTCAGCGAGTTCGGCACGATCACGGGCTTCGGCGAGGTGGCCACCGGGCTGGGGTTGCAGGTGGTGCCGTACGTGGCCGCGGGCCTCACGCGCGACCGCACCGCCGCTGATTCGGGGTGGGACTTCGATCCGAACACCGGTGGCGAGATCTACTACCGCGTCACGCCGTCGCTGACCTTGGCGACCACGGTGTTGACCGACTTCGCACAGACCGAGAACGACAGCCGGCAGATCAACCTCAATCGCTTTCCGCTGTTCTTCCCGGAGAAGCGCGACTTCTTCCTCAACGGCGAGAGCTACTACAGTTTCGGCTCGCAGTTCGCCGGAGGCACGCGCTTCTTGCCCTACTTCTCGCGGCGCATCGGGCTCTCCGACGGCGACGTCGTGCCGATCCAGTGGGGGGTGAAGCTGCAGGGTGAAGTGGGGCCGTTCGAAGTCGGCATGCTCGACGTGCAGGTCGACGGAACCGAAACCACGCAGCAGGAGAACCTGTCGGTTGCGCGGGTGAAGTACGCGCTCGGTGAGCAGACGACTGCGGGTTTGATCGCCACCCACGGCAATCCGGCGAGCAGCGGTACCAACACCGTCGGCGGTGTCGACTTCTACCACCGCATCCCCGAGTTCGTCGGCGATATGGATCTGCAGATCACCCTCGACGCACTGGCGTCGACCGGTGCTCGCGACGACGACGACGGCGAGAGCTTCGGCATCGACTTGCAGGCACGCGGCAACGAATGGAGTGTGCAGACCGGGACGCGGTGGGTGTCGGACGAGTTCCGGCCGGCGCTCGGTTTCGTATCACGCCGTGGGATCCGGCAGTCCGAGCTGGAGGTGGGTTACCGCCCGCGCATCCCCGAAGGCAGCGTGTTGCGCCGCTATCTGTTTGAAGTCAGCGCTCGGCGTGCCGAGCAATGGGACGGCTCGCAGCAGGAGACGCGACTGCAGCTCAACGAGGTGGGTGTGGAGTTCCAGAACGGCGATCGGCTGACCGCCTTCGTCGGACGGCGATGGGAGCGCGTCGCCGCCGATTTCACGCTCTTTCGCGATTCGGTCACGGTGTTCGCCGGCGACTACGCGGTGACCCGCTACGGGGCCCGCTATCGGGCGAACGAGGGGCGCGCCGTCAGCGGCAGCTTGGGCGCGTTCCACGGTGGCTTCTTCGACGGTAGCAGCACCAGCCTGCGAGCCGACGCCGCTTGGCGGGTGTCGGCTCTGCTACAGACCGGACTGGGCTACAGTTCGACGATCGTCGACCTCGGGCCGATGCGGGAGTTCACCACGCATATCGGTTCGGCGACGTTGGACCTGTTCTTCTCGCCGACGCTCAGCGTGCAGAACCTCGTGCAGTTCGACAACGAATCCGAGGTGCTCGGATGGCAGAGCCGTCTGCGCTGGATCTACCGCCCGGGATGTGACTTCTTCTTCGTCGTCGGCACCGCTTGGCAGCGCACCGACGACGCTACGCTGATCCCGACCGAGCAGGCGGTGAACCTGAAGATCGCGCACACGCTGCGCTTCTGACTCCGCGGCACGAGCTGCGTAACGGGCGGTAGTGTCGGGAGATGCGTGGTTGCGACAAGCTTCGGGCCCCGCTTGGTCGAAGAACTGGAGGAGGAGAGCCCAGGTTGAGAATCCGCACCAAACTGTTCCTAGCGTTTTCGGCGGCGCTGGTCTTCCAGTTGGTGCAACTGCTGGCCACGGACCACTTCGTCGGCCGCGTGGCCAGGTCGTCCGTGCGGCTCGACAACGCCGTGGCCGTCAGTGCGGCCGGCCGCCACGCGGGTGAGTCGGTGCAGGCGGCGAGAGCGACCCTCGCCGGGCTGGTCGACGCCGGCGATCGCGGTGAGCAGCTCGAAGTCGCCCGAGTCTACCTGGAAGAGGTCTGGCGGCAGGCGGGCATCATTGGCGCCAGCCCGACGACGGCGGAGATCGATCCGGCATTTGCCGATGCTGCCGCTGCGCAGCGCGCGGAAGTGGACCGGGAGTTCGAAGCCTGTAGCGTCGCGGTGAACGAGGGCGACGAGGAGGGCATCGAGGAGCACGCGATGTTCGTCGACGACGCACTCGCGTCCCTGTTCGAATCCCTGCAGAAGATCGGTGTGGCCGCGGAGGTGGAGATCGAAGACGCGACCGAGGAGATGCGCGCCGTGCGCGATCTGCCGACGACCGTCGGGTTCGGAGTGTTCGGGATCGCCCTGTTGCTGCTGCTGTCGTACGCGGCGGTGTTCTCCAACCGGTTCGTCCGGCCGATCATCGAGCTGGTGTCGCGGGTGCGCATCATCGCCGACGCGAAGGATCTGCGGATCAGCGTGCCGGTGCGAAGCCAGGATGAACTCGGCGTGTTGGCGAAGGCGATCAACGACCTGGCGGGGCAGTTCAACGAGTCGCTGCTGCAGGTCGTTGCATCGGCGCGCGGTATGGGTGATCAATCAGGTAGCCTGCGCGAGAACTGTGAGAAGATCGCGCACGTGATCGAAGCCGAAGCGCGCGACGTGAGCGAGCTGGCGACCAGGCTCGAAGCGGTCAGCGGCGAGCTCTCGCGCACGCTCGAGGGCACCGGCAAGGCGCGCAGCCTGGCGTCGGACTCGCGCGACAAGTCGCGTTCGAGCTGGGGTCAGATCCAGGAGCTGAGCCAGGCGATGGCCGACATCGGGGACGCCAGCGAAGAAGCGCAGCAAGTCGCCAAGGTGATCGACGAGATCGCGTTCCAGACGAACTTGCTGGCGCTGAACGCCGCCGTCGAGGCCGCCCGCGCCGGCGAGGCGGGAAAGGGCTTCGCCGTCGTCGCCGAGGAGGTGCGCAGTCTCGCGCGGCGCTGCGCGGAGTCGGCGCGCAATTCGGCCGAGATCATCGAGCGATCACAGGAGCGCGCTAAGGCGGGATTCAGCATCACCGAGACCCTGGTCATGGCGATGCACCAGGTCATGGCCAGCGTCGAAGAGGTGGATGGACACCTTGGTACGATCAGCGACATCGCCGGCTCGCAGGTGTCCGAGCTGCAAGCTCTGAACACGCGCTTGGCGGAGGTCGACGTCGCCATCCAGTCGGGCGCCAGGAGTGCGGAAGACCTGACGACGACGTCGGCGCAGACGTCCGAAACGTCGGCGAAGCTGCTGCGCCTGGTCGAGTGCTTCCAGCTCGACGATCAAACCTGAGGCATTCCTTCGGCCGGATGCGGCGGAGTCGCGTCAGGCTTCGACGGGGCGCTCCGTCGGATACCGGATCGCGTGCCGGAAGACGTAGTTGACGATCGGGATGCCGAGAATCAGGCCCCAAATCCCGAACAACTTGCCGCCGATGGTCAGCACGATCAGCACCAGCACCGGGTTCATGTGCATGTGGTGACCGTAGATCTGCGGATTGAGCACGTAGGTCTCGATCAGGTGCACGAACACGATCATCAGGATTATCAGCAGCATCGTCGACACGCCGCCTGACTGCAGTGCCAGGAGCGCGATCGGTGTCGAGCTGATGAACGTTCCGACCACCGGGATGAAGCTGCAGAAGAATACGACCGTCGCCAGCACCAGCAGGTTGGGGATCCCGAGCAGCCAGACGCAGACCGCGGTCAGGATCGTGTTGCAGACGGCGATGAACAACTGGGCTTCGAGCGCGCGGCCGAGCACGCGGCCGAAGCCGGCGATGTTGTCGGCGACCTCGTCGTAGATGAAGCCGATCTTGGTGTGCTTCAGGCCGTGCACGCCGCGCGTGATCTTGCGTAGGTCGAGCACGATCAGGAACGAGAACAGCAGGGACAGCAGGAACGAGGACGCGTAGCTGAGCACCGATTGGCCGATCTCGAGCGGGTTCTCGGCCAGCGACTTGCCGACCTTGTGGACCAGGTCGGCGATCAGGTGTGGCTCGGGGAGTTCCTGCTCCCCCTGCTCGCCGTCGGGGGCTGCTTCGTTCGTTTGGTTGGCGGCACCGTCGCCGGTGTTCCCCTGGCCCGGGTCAGCCTCGGCGCCGTGGCCGCCAGGTTCCTGCGTTCCATTGCCAGGGGGCGGCGATTCCGGTGCGAGTTCGCCGGTGATTCCGCCGGCCTCGGCGAGTGCGCTCTGCTTGGCGGCCCACTCGTACACCGACGGCACGTTTTCGATCAGGAACGTGTTGAGCTGGTCGTCGGCCTCGGAGACGTAGGCCTCGCGGTTGCGCAGGAACTTGGTGGTTTCCTCCTGCACCATCGGCAGCAGCGTGAAGCCGGTCGCGAACAGGGTGCCGAGGAACACGAGCCCGACGATGACCACGCGCAACGGGCGGTTCTTGATGCGGTGTTCGAGCCCTTCGACGCCGTGTGCCTGGATATAGGCGAACACGAACGTCAGGAATACCAGCAGCAAGAATGGGCGCAGCAGGTAGAGCACCGCGATCAGCAGGCTCCAGACGAACAAGCGGGTGACCAGCGAGAAGATGCGGTCCCACGGCGGCGGGAGGGTCTTGAAGTCTTGCTGGCTCTCGGGGGTCATGCCGTCGCGAAACTACGCTCCGCCGCGGGGTCAGGGAAGGCGGAGCGTCGGGAATGTCGCGGGGATGGGTGCGGGTGCTGTTCAGGCGGCGACCGGGTGGCGATGATCGTCGCCATGTGGCGCTGGATCGTGTTGTCCGCTCTGTCCACCGCGGCCTGCTCGCGGGAGCCCGAGTCGCAGTCGCTGGTCGAAGTCGTGCCGTTGCGGGCGCGCGCGGCGGTCGTCGGGAAGCGCTTCGCCCGGCTCGATCCGGCGGCGACCGGGCTGCGGTTTCGCAACGAACTGCGCCGGGAGAACACCATCGCCTACGTCTACATGGGGGCCGGGCTGGCGGTCGGGGACTACGATGCCGATGGCCTGCCGGACGTCTACCTGGTTTCGCAGGACGGGCCGAACAAGCTGTTCCGGCAGGTGGCGCCGCTCCGTTTCGAGGACGTCACCGCGGCCGCCGGTATCGGCCTCGATGGCGGGGATGCGTGGGGCACGGCGGCGTCGTTCGCCGACGTCGACGGCGACGGCGATCTCGATCTCTACGTGTGCAATCTCGAATCGCCGAACCTGCTGTTCGTCAATGAGGGCGACGGCACGTTCGTGGAGAAGGCCGGCATGTTCGGGCTCGGCGCGGCCTGCGCGTCGACGGGTGCGGCATTCGCCGACTACGACAACGACGGCGACCTCGATCTCTATCTGCTCACCAACCGCGTGCTGCGGCCTACGTTGGCGCAGACGCCGGAACTCGTGCGGGAGATGACCTTGCCGGCGAGCATCCGCAAGTCGCGCGAGGAACTGCTCGCGGTCGACCTGCGGTTCGAGTTCAAGGGGCGGGAGTTCATGGCGGGGCAGCCGGATCGTCTGTTCCGCAACGACGGTTACGCGCAGTTCGTCGAGGTCACCGACGAGGCGGGATTGCACGACCATGGCAACGGGTTGTCGGTGGTGTGGTGGGATTTCGACGACGACGGTTGGCAGGACCTCTACGTCGCCAATGACTTCCAGTCGCCGGACCTCCTGTGGCGCAATCGCGGCGATGGAACGTTCGAAGACGTGACCAAGGAGATGCTGCCGCACACGGCGTTCTTCGGCATGGGGTGTGACTTCGGCGACATCGACGGCGACGGCCGCATGGACCTGTGCGTCGCCGATATGTCGAGCACGTCGCACTACATGGGCAAGATGCTGATGGGCTACATGGATCGGCACCGCTGGTTCCTGATGAACTCCGATCCGCCGCAGGTGATGCGCAACGCGCTCTACGTGAACACCGGCGCGGAACGCTTTCTCGAGGCCGCGCAGATGGCGGGGTTGGCGAGCACCGATTGGACCTGGTCGGTGCGGTTCGCGGATCTCGACGAGGATGGGCGGCT
>DRKG01000201.1 GCA_011051855.1 bacterium
CCGTCGTCGTCCTGGTCGAATCCGGTGCAGGTCACCAGGTAGCCGTAGCGCAGGCGCACCTCACGGCCGGGGCCGAGGCGGAAGAACTTCTTCGGCGGGTCGGCCAGGAAGTCCTCGCGCCCGATCCACAGCTCGCCCGAGAACGGCACCTTGCGGGTGCCGCGGGCGGCGTCTTCGGGGTTGTTGATGGCATCGAGCCAGTCGACCTTGCCCGCCGGCCAGTTCTCGATCACCACCTTGACCGGATCGAGCACCGCCATGCGACGTTCGGCGTGCTTGTTCAGCCAGTCGCGGGTGAAGTGATCCAGCAGGCTCAGCTCGTGGGTGCCGTTGACCTTGGCGACGCCGACGTGCTTGCAGAACGCGACCAGCGCCTGTGGTGGCACGCCCCGGCGCCGCAGGCCGCGGATCGTCGGCATGCGCGGGTCGTCCCAGCCGTCGACGTGGCCTTCTTCGACCAGGCGCAGCAGCTTGCGCTTGCTGGTCAGCATGTATTCGACGTTCAGCCGCGCGAACTCGATCTGCTGCGGGTGGTGGATGCCGAGCTGCTCGCAGAACCAGTCGTAGAGCGGTCGGTGGTGCTCGAACTCGAGCGTGCACAGCGAGTGCGTGATGCCCTCGATCGAGTCCGATTGGCCGTGCGCCCAGTCGTACATCGGGTAGATGCACCACTCGTCGCCGGTGCGCTGGTGGTGCAGCCGGCGCACGCGGTACATCACCGGGTCGCGCAGGTTCAGGTTCGGGTGCGCCATGTCGATCTTGGCGCGCAGCACCTTGCTGCCGTCGGGGAACTCGCCGGCCTTCATGCGTCGGAACAGGTCGAGGTTCTCCGCGACCGAGCGCTCCCGGAACGGGCTGTTCGTTCCCGGCGTGCGCACCGTGCCGCGCGTCGCCGCGATCTGTTCGGCGTCCTGGTCGTCGACGTAGGCGAGCCCCTTCTCGATCAACTGCTCGGCCCAGGCGAACAACTGCGGGAAGTAGTCGGAGGCGTAGTAGATGCCATCCCACTCGAAGCCGAGCCAGCGCACGTCCTCCTGGATCGCGTCGACGTATTCCTGCGCTTCTTTCTCGGGGTTGGTGTCGTCCATGCGCAGGTTGCAGGTGCCGGCGAACTCCTGCGCGATCGAGAACGACAGCGTGATCGCCTTGGCGTGCCCGATGTGCAGGTAGCCGTTCGGCTCCGGCGGGAAGCGCGTCTTTACCTGTTGCACCCTGCCGGACCTCAAGTCCTCCCGGATGCGGTCGCGGATGAAGTCGCTCGGTGGCGTCGAGTCGGCGGAGTCGGTCATCGTTGGCCGAGCACGATCGCGCTCGGCGGCTGCGAATGCAATCGGCCGCCGGCCGAGCGGCAAGTTATGCTGCCGGGCGATGTCGTCGACCCGGCCGGATGTGTTCGCTTCGCTGCCGCGGCTGGACCGCCACCGGCCGAAGGGCGAGGTGCGCCGTTCGCGGGTCGCGCGCTGGCGCGCGCTGGCGCTGATCGCCGTGCACGTGTTGATCGCCGTGCACATCTGGCATTGGCTCGCCACCGGTGAGACGGTGACGCCGGTCGAGCCGTCCGAGGCGATGCAGACGATCGAGGCGGGCCGCATCAACGCCGGATTCCTGCTGTTCACGCTGATGGTCGCCTCGACCCTGCTCGTCGGGCGGTTCTTCTGCGGCTGGGCTTGCCACCTGGTCGCGCTGCAGGACCTGTCGGCGTGGCTGTTGCGGCGCGTCGGCTGGCGGCCGCGGCCGGTGCGTTCCCGGCTGTTGGTCGCGGCTCCCTGGGTGGTAGGAGGATACATGTTCGTCTGGCCGGTGGTGCGCGCGTGGCTCGGCTGGGTCGAGCCGCTGCCGAAGGTGGATGCATGGCAGTGGCAACTGACCACGTCGGATCTGTGGGCGACGTTCCCCGGGCCGATCATGACGACGATGACGGTGTTGGTGGTCGGCGGGCTGATCGTCTGGTGGCTCGGCGCCAAGGGCTTCTGCACCTACGGCTGCCCCTATGGCGCGTTCTTCGCGATGGCCGACCGGCTGGCGCCGGTGCGCATCGTCGTCGACCGCAGCAAGTGCGAGCACTGCGGCCACTGCACCGAGGCGTGTTCGAGCAACGTGCGCGTGCACGAGGAGGTCGCCCGGCACGGCAAGGTCGTCGACCCGGGTTGCATGAAGTGCCTCGACTGCGTGTCGGTGTGTCCCAAGGACGCCTTGCGGGTCGGGCTCGCCGCGCCCAAACCGTTGGTGCTCAGCCAGCAGCGCATCGCCGCGCGCGGCGACTTCCGCTGGTGGGAGGAACTGCTGCTGGCGGCGGTCGCGCTGGTCGCGACGCAGTGGGTGTGGCGCGGCGCGTGGTTCGGGGAGGCGGTGCCGTTCCTGTTGTCGGTCGGGCTCGGCGCGCTCACGGCGGTGTCGACGCTGCTGCTGCTGCGGCTCTTGCTCCGGGCGGAAGTGACCTTCCAGCACACGCTGCTGCGGCGGGCCGGGCGCTGCACGCGCGCCGGTCGATGGGCGTTCGTCGGGCTGGCCGCCTGGTTGCTGTTCGCCGGCCACACCTTCGTGGCACAGCGCAACAGGGCGGCGGTGCTCGCCGAGGTCGATGCGTTGTCGGCGAGTGCCACCGCCGCGGACCTCGAACGCGCGCTCGGCGACGCCGACCGCGCGCACGGGTGGGACCTCGTCGACGACCCGCGCGTGGGCGAGGTGCGCGGGCTCTTGCTGCGGCGTCTGCAGCGCCATGCCGAGGCCGAGCGGGCGTTGCTCGCGAGCTACCGGGCGGCGGGCCACCTGAGCTTCGGCCAAGCCAACCTGGTGCTGGCGATGTATTCGATGGACCCGGCGCGGCGGCGCTACAACCTGGCGCGCGAGCTGGTCGACGCGGTTCTCGCGCGCGCGCCCGAGCACCCCGTCGCGTTGCAACTGCGCAGCCAACTCGATCGTCTGGCGAAGTGACGCGGCGCGGCTCTTGACGCGCGCGCTGGCGGCCGATACGAAGCGCAGCACTCATCCAGACCAGCCGAGGGACGGGCCCGACGACGCTGGGGCAACCACGCGCAGCTTCGTGTTGCGGGCAGGTGCCAACTCCCGCGGTCGGTCCACTGTTCACGGTGGGCAGTCGATCGAGAGATGAGTCCAGCGCGCATCGCTGGTCGCCGGGGTGGCGATCCGCGGGGCCGGCGGGCTCGCTTCTCGCCGGTCCGACCGCGGGGGCCTGGGACGGGCCCGAGAGGCAATGCCATGACCCGTTCCGTTCCGTCTCCATCTTCGCCACGAGCCGTGGCCCCGTCGTCGAGCGACGGCTTCAAGTCGTCCGGTCAGTCGCCGGGCAGGACCCTTCACTTGGTCGGCCCGGGCCAGGTCGGGCGCGCGTTTCTGCGGCAGTTCGCGTCGCGCGCGGGGCGCGCCCCGCGGCTGGTCGCGGTCAGCGACGCCAGCGGCACCGTCTACGACCGCGGTGGGCTCGCGCCGTCCGAACTGCTCGCCTACAAGGATGGCGGCGGCCGGTTGGGCGAACTGGCGAACGCCGAGGCGGTGCCGACCGAACTGGCCATCCGGGTGGTCGCGGCCGACGTGGTCGTCGACGCGACGCCGTCGACCCTCGCCGACACCGATGCCGCCGTGCAAAGGGCCCGCGCCGCCCTGCAGGTGGCCGGCGCACTCGTGCTGTGCAGCAAGAACGGCCTCGCCCGTTGCGCCGCGGAGTGGCTGTCGCCGCGCGATCGGGCCCGCGTCGGCATGCACGCTGCACTCGGCGGCACCGGCGCGAACCTGGTGCGGGAGCTCGACGAGTTGCGGCGCGAGTGCCGCGAGGTCGCGCTGGTCGGCAACGTCGCGACCACCAAGGTGATCACCGCCATCGAACGTGGCCGGAGCCTCGCCGAAGGCATCGCTGAGGCGCAGCGCTGCGGCTTCCTCGAGCCCGATCCGGCCCTCGACCTCGACGGCAGTGATGCCGCGGTCAAGCTGCTGTGTGTGGTCGGCGCGGTGTTCGGCGACACCTTCACCCGGCCGCCGGCACTGGCGGCGGTGAAGCGCGAGGACCTGCGCGCGCTCGACCCCGAGTTGCTGCGCACCAGGGCGGCGCGGGGTGCGACCACCCGGCTGGTAGCGCGCGCCACGCGCGGCGGGGACCTGCGCGTCACGTTCGAGGAACTGCCGCTCGGCGCGCCGTTGGCCGCACCGCCGGATCGGGTCGTCTACGGCTACCGGTTGCCGGCGGGCCTGCGGGTCCACACCGGCCTCG
>DRKG01000202.1 GCA_011051855.1 bacterium
CGGCAGATGCAGCCAGCGGCCACGGCGGCCGCCCCGATGGCGAACAACCCGATTGGGCGCGTCGCCTCGACCGCCGCGACCGCTCCTGGTGGTTCGACTTCGGCGCGCGTCTGCTGGTGCAGATCGGCGGCGTCTCGGCGATCCTGTTCATCGGCGCGATCTTCCTGTTCATCTTCGTCGAGGGCTCCGACTTCCTGTGGAACCGCCTGTCGATCAGCGAGCTGCTGTTCGGCACCCGCTGGGATCCGACCGTCGAGCCGCCGATCTACGGCGCGCTGCCGTTGATCGCGGGCACCGCTTGGATCACCGCCGTCGCCATGCTGATCGCCGTGCCGCTGTCGTTCGCGGCCGCGATCTACGTCGGCGAGTTCGCCCGCGGCCGCCAACGCGAGTGGCTGAAGATCGGCATCGAACTGCTGGCGGCGATTCCGTCGGTGGTCTGGGGGCTGATCGGCCTGCAGGTGATGAAGCCGTTGATCGAAGACCTGTTCCACGTGCAGGTCGGTCTCAACATCCTCAACGCCGGCATCATCCTCGGCCTGATGGCGGCGCCGATCATCGCGACGATCGCCGAGGACGCGCTCAAGGCGGTGCCCGAAACCTACCGGGAGGCCGCCGAATCGCTCGGCGCGACCCGCTGGCAGGTGATCTGGAAGGTCGTGCTGCCGCACGCGCGGCCGGGCCTGTCGGCCGCGGTGCTGCTCGGCGTGGGCCGCGCGTTCGGCGAAACCATCGCCGTGCTGATGGCGTCGGGCCACCGCCTGATGATCCCCGACAGCATCTTCGATTCCGCCGCCACGCTGACCGCGACGATCGCCGCCGAACTCGGCGAAGCGGCGGTCGGCGGCGATCACTACCAGGTGCTGTTCGTGCTCGGACTGTTGCTGTTCCTGATCACCTTCTGCATCAACCTGATCGCCGACCGCATCGTGCGCGGCCGGAGGCAAACGGCGTGACCGACCTCACCTTCTCACCATCGCGCACCGAACAACGGGCGCTGACCAACCAGCGGCTGCTGCGCCTCGGGTTCCTGGCGGTGACGCTGCTGCTGTTGATCCCGGCCGGCGCGATCCTCGCGGTGCTCGTCATCGAGGGCGCTCCGGGCATGACCTGGGAGTTCCTCACCGAGATGCCGCGCGACGGCGGCGCGGCCGGCGGCATCGCGACCGCGCTGGTCGGCACCGTGTGGTTGACCGCGACCGCGCTCGCGGTGGCGCTGCCCCTCGGTGTCGCCGCCGCCATCTACCTCAGCGAGTACGCCAGGGACAACTGGCTCACGCGCACGATCAACATCGCGATCGTCAACCTCGCCGGCGTGCCGTCGATCGTGCACGCGCTGTTCGGGGTCGGCGCGTTCGTCTACTTCATGCAGTTCGGCAAGTCGATCCTGGCTGCCGGTTGCACGCTGGCGGTGATGACGCTGCCGGTCGTGATCGTGTCGACGCGCGAATCGCTGCAGGCGGTGCCGCACTCGTTCCGCGAGGCCTGCTGGAACATGGGGGCGACCCGCTGGCAGACGATCTGGCGCATCGTGCTGCCGAACTCCGGCAGCGGCATCCTGACCGGCCTGATCCTGTGCGTCTGCCGCGCCGTCGGCGAAACCGCGCCGATCATGTTCACCGGCGCGGTGTTTCTGCGGCAGGTGTTCCCCAACGGCCTGTTCGACAAGTCGATGGCCCTGTCGCTGCACCTGTTCAACGTCTCCACCCAGGTCACCGACGTGCCGCGCGAGATCCCGTTCGCGGTCGCGCTGACCCTGATCCTGGTGGTCCTGTCGATGAACGGCGTGGCGATCTACTTCCGGATGAAGCTGCGCGGGAGGAAGAAGTGGTAGGCGAAACCGAGCTGCAACCGGCACCACCGACGCCGCCCCACGCCGAACAGCGGCGGGCCGAGATCGGCGCGCCGATCCTGACGGTCGAAGACCTGACGATCCGCTACGGCAACAAGGTCGCGCTGGCGAACGCCTCGTTCGAGGTCCGCAAGCACGAGATCTTCGGCATCGTCGGCCCGGCCAACTCCGGCAAGACGTCGTTCCTGCGGGCACTGAACCGCATGGACGAGTTCGTGCACACGATGCGGGTCGACGGCCGGGTGTCGTTCGCCGGCCGCGACCTGTCGACGGTCCGGAACCTCTACGCGTTGCGGCGCATGATCGGCGTGGTGTTCCCGCTGCCGGTCGGATTGCCGCTGTCGATCTACGACAACGTCGCGCTGGCCCCGCGCCTCGCCGGCGTGCGCAACCGCAGCGACCTCGACGAGACCGTCGAACGCTGCCTGACCCGCGCCGCCCTCTGGGACGAGGTCAAGGACCGCCTGCAGAGTCTCGGCTCGCTGCTCAGCGGCGGCCAGCAGCAGCGCCTGACGATCGCCCGCGCGCTGTCCCAGGATCCGCAACTGCTGCTGCTCGACGAGTTCTCGATCGCCGTCGACCCGGTGACCACGATGCGCATCGAAGAGGTCCTGAAGGAACTGCGCCACGAACTGACCATCGTGCTGGTCACCAACCTCGTTCAGCAGGCACGCCGCCTCGCCGATCGCACCGCGTTCTTTCTCAACGGCACCTGCGTGGAAGTCGGCGAAACCGAACGGCTGTTCGCCGGCGGTGCCAAGGACCAGCGCACCGCCGACTACCTGGAGGGTCGTTTTGGCTGAGCACCCCGCATCCGAGACCGCATCGAACCCGAACCCTACGGCGATGCGGACGTCGACCACCGCCCCAACGCCCGCCGGGCACGCCGCCATCACGGCGCGCGGACTGAACCTCTGGTACGGCGACTTCCAGGCACTGCACGACGTCGACCTCGACATCCGCCAGGGCCTCGTCACGTCGATGATCGGCCCATCCGGCTGCGGCAAGTCGACCTTCCTGCGCAGTTGCAACCGCATCAACGAGCGGCTGGACTACGTGCGCACCACCGGCACCATCCAGGTGCTCGGCCACGACATCTACGCGCCCGAGGCGTCGCGCATCCAGGTGCGCCGCCACGTCGGCATGGTGTTCCAGCGGCCGAACCCGCTGCCACTGTCGATTCGCGACAACGTGCTGTTCGGCACCCGGCTGCACGGCACCGGCCGGCGGTCGCGCCGCGACGAGGACGAACTGGTCGAAGACGCCCTGCGGCAGGTGCTGCTGTGGGATCGCGTCAAGGACCGGCTGTCGCGCAAGGCGACCAGCCTGTCGCTCGAAGAGCAGCAGAAGCTGTGCATCGCGCGCTTGCTGCCGACCAAGCCGTCGGTGCTGCTGATGGATGAACCGTGCAGCGCGCTCGACCCGGAAGCGACGTCCGCGGTCGAGGAGCTGATCTGGGAACTGCGCGGCCGCTATTCGATCCTGATCGTCACCCACAACATGGCGCAGGCCCGCCGGGCCAGCGACGAGTGCGTGTTCATGCTGATGGGCAAGGTCATCGAGCACGCCGCCACCGAGCAGATGTTCGTATCGCCGGCGCGCCGCGAAACGGCCGACTACATCGAAGGGCGCTTCGGCTGAGCCGGGCAGCGCCCCAAGCGGGCGCCATCTGGTATCGTGCGCCGCCCCCATGATCGCGTTCGCACCTTCCGTGCTGCTGGCCTTGTGCCCACCGCAGAGCCCCGACGACGTCCTCGCCGAATACACCCTGCGCGGCCAACCCGCGACCATCACCCGGCGCGACGTCGCGCTCGAGATGGCCTTCCATCTGCGCCGGCAGGACCGTGGCCGCGAAGCCTGCGACATGCTCGTCGACGCGTTGCTGACCCGGCGCGAGGCCGAAAAGCACGACCTGATGCCGAGCAAAGCCGAAGTACAGGCGTTCTGGCGGAAGCTCCGCCAACAACTGATCGCCGCCGGCAAACGCCCCGAGGAGTTCGCCGCGGTGCGCAACACCGGCGAACAGCAGTGGCTCGACGACCTGTCGGTGCAACTCGCGCAGGAACGGCTGGTGCGCCGCGAATTGGGCCTGGATGCGAACGAACGCGTCGGCGGCGACATGCTGCGGCTGTGGCTCGGCGAGCTGCGCAAGCGCTTCGATGTCTGCACCGACCCGGATCGCCTACCGATCGGCACCGCCGTGCGCGTCGAACGGACCAACGTGCCGCTGATCGAACTCGGCTACCTGCTGCTGCGCACCAGCGAGGACTTCGAACGCGACAAGTTCATCCGCCAGGTCGCCTACCTCGAGTCGATCGAGGCGCTCGCCGCCGACCGCGGCCTGAGCGTCTCGCAGAGCGATCTCGACCGCGCCGTCGCCGAACGGCGGCGGGCCGCGGCGAAGGACCCGGCCTATCGCGGCATCTCGTTCGACAAGCTGCTCGAAGCCAAGGGCCTGTCGATCGCCTCGCTGCGGGAGCTGCGCACGTTCCGCGCCCATATCCTGCTGGAGAAGCTCGGCCGGCTCGAGTTCCCCGACGGCAAGCTGATGCAGCAACTGGTCGAGGACCGCGACGCCTTGCTGGCCCACATCGGCCCGGCACGCCGCATCGGCATCATCCTTGCGCGCGCGCTCGACACCCCGAACGCGCTGGTCACCCGCAACTTCGAGCAGGCCGGCAAGCACCTCGAGAAGGTGCGCGAACGCATCGCCTCCGACGGCTTCGCCGCCACCGCGGCGATCGAGAGCGAGCACGGACCGAGCAAGCAACGGGGCGGCGACGTCGGCTGGCACCGGGCCGACAGCGACAAGCTGCCGGCAGCGGTCGTGCAGGCCGCGTTCGCGCTGAAGCTCGGCGAGGTGTCGATGCCGATTCGCGGCCAAGAAGGCTGCTACCTGGTCACCGTGCTCGACAAGCAGCCGATGCCCTCCGACCAGGAACTGCTCGAGCGCTTGCGCGCCCTGCGCACGCAGCAGCTGAGCGAACGGCTGCTGCGCGACGCCAACGTGCGCATCGTCGCCGGCGCGGCGGGGGCGAAGTGAGGCCGTTGCCACTGCGGCGGTGCCGACTCCGAGGCGGCATGCGTGTCATGGTCCGGGCGACAGCTACCTTGACACCTACCGCAGCCGAAACCGCAGCTCGAACTCACCCGAACCCCACCACCTCGACCGCCCCACCCCCGTCGAGCCGCAGCTTGGTTCCGATCGCCTGGAAGTCCGCCGGAAGGTAGCCGAGCCCGATGCGGCCCACGTCGTCGACCATCACGGCGTGCAGCACGCGCCCGACCGGCAGGTCGTCCTCGGGTTCGAGCAGCGTCGCCGGCGCGGTGATCGGTGCCCCCGGGCCGAGTTGCAGCAGGCACAGCTTGCGATTCACTTTGCCGTAGGTGTGGATGCGCGCGACGATCTCCTGGCCGGTGTAGCAGCCTTTCCTGGTCGAGCAGTGGTCGTCGAGATCGGCTTCGAGCGCGAGCGTGCTCGGCTCGGTCTCGACGCCGACCCACACCAGGCCCGAGCACATGCGCAGCGCTTCGGCGCACGCTTCGTCGAGCGGCGTGGCGTCGACCCGCGTCACCGAACCGTAGCTGCGCACGAACAGGATGCCGCGGCGGGCGAACCGGACCTGGAAGCCGTCGTCCGTGCGCATCGCCTCGGCGGTCGGGCCGTCGGCGGCAGCGACCCACTCGTGGCACGAGCCGTCGTCGACCGGCACCATCGCCAACTTCTCGGTGAAGTGGTAACGATCGAGCAGCGCCAGCAGCGACGCACGGCGGTCGGCCCGCGTCTCGAGCACGAACACGTCGCCGCAGCGCGCGACCAACACCGTCTCCTGCACCTTGCCCTTGGCGTCGAGGAACGCCGCCGGCGCGAGCTGGCCCTCGCCGAGTCCGAGCACATCCTGCGTGCACAGCCGCTGCAGGAACTGGGCGGCGTCGGGCCCGGTGAGCTCGAGGCGAGCATACGGCGCCGAGTCGCGCGCGCAGGGGCCGCTGGCAAGGAGCGTTGCGGTGATGTCGGGGGTGGTCATGGCGGCCGGGGATTCTCGTCGCGGGCGATTGTGGGTC
>DRKG01000203.1 GCA_011051855.1 bacterium
GGCGGTGATCCTGCGGTATCAGGAAGGGCTGCCCAGCAAAGAGATCGCGGCTCGGCTTGGCATCACCGACGCGGCCGCCCGCCAGCGCATCGCGCGCGGGATCGCGCGGTTGCGAGTGCGCTTGGAGCAGCGCTACGGCAAGGGGCGCGACGGTTGGATCGCGGCACTGATGCCGCTGTGGCAGTCCCCGGGGGCGGTGCCCGCATCGTTCGGCGGGCTCGCGTTGGTCTCGGCCGCGGTGGTGCTGTTCGCGGCGGCCGCCGGCTCGTGGCACCTGCTGGCTCCCCCCGATCCGATCGCGCTGCCGCCGGCGGCGGTCGAGCGTTCGTCGGTAGCGGCGGATGCGGCCGCCGGCGAACGCGCACCGCAGCGCGAACCGGTCGGGCCCGTCGACCGGCCGGCGGCGGCCGCGCCGGTCGGGGATCCGTTTGCTGCGATCGACCGCGATCGCGATCTCTTCGGGCGCGTGTGCGGCCCCGACCAGGCGCCGCTCGCCGGCGCGCTCGTGCGCGCGATGCCGGTGGATCACGGCACCTACCTGCCGGCGGCTGCGGTGCCGACGGAGGTCCTGTGCGAGACCACGACCGACGCCGCCGGGCGGTTTCGTCTGCATCTGCGGCGAGACCAGCACGTCGACCTCAGGGTGTCGGCGCGGGGCTTCGGCGAAGAAGTGTTGCCCGATCGGGACGCCGGCGAGCACGTCGACGTGACGCTGGTCGCCGCCGCGAAGGTGCGGGGCCGGCTCGTCGATGCCCTCGGCGGGCCGCTCGGCGCCGTGCCGGTGCGCGCGGTGCGCATCTGGATGACCGACGGCGCGGTGCGCGAGGTCGCCCGCACGAGCACGGCAGCGGACGGCAGGTTCTCCCTGCCGGGTCTGGCGGCGGGACGTACGGTGCTCGAGTTCGCCACGCCGGGGGCGCTGGCGCGGCCGGTGGTGGTCGACCTCGAACCCGGACAGAGCCTCGATCGCGTCTTCGCCGTGCAGCCGGTGCGCACGGTGTCGGTGCAGGTCGTCGACGGCGACAGTGGGGCTCCGATCGCGGGAGCACGGGTGACGGTGGCGAAGGCCGTCGCCCTGCCCGCCGATGCAGGGTGGCGGCCGCCGAGTCGCGACTACACCGGGTCCTCCTGGGCCGGCTCTCCCGGGGCTGGCTCTTCCGGGGCTGGCTCTTCCGGGGCTGGGGGCGACGGTCCGCGCACCGACGCGGCCGGGCGCCTGGACGTGCCGGTCGCGAGCGATTATGGCCACGTGCTGGTGACCGTGTCGGCCGCTGGCTACGCCTCGATGGCGCGGCCCCTGCGCGCCGAACGATCTGGGGCCGGGCAGTCCGGCGGCGGGCACGCCGAGACCCTGCGGTTCGCGCTGCGACGCGGTGGCACGGTGCGCGGGCGGCTGATCGACGAAGACGGGCGTGCCATCGCCGGCGCCCGGGTCTCGGCGCAGTCGTTCGGCGTCGTCGATGGACTCGCGCAGGGGGAGCACCACCAGGTCGAGAGCGGGCCCGACGGGAGCTTCGCGTTCGCCTGCTTGCGTCGGGATCTGGAGCTGCGCGTGATCGCCCGATCGCCCGGTCGCGCCACCGTGGTGCGGCCGGTCGCGTGGCCGCAGCAGGCGACCGTTCAGGATCTCGGTGCGGTGCCGATGCCCGCCGGCGCGATCGTGCGCGGCGTGCTCCGCGCGCGGAACGGTTCGCCCTGCCCCGATGTGCACGTGCTGGTGTCCGACGCGCGCGCGACCGTGCTGGCGCGGGTGCGCAGCGACGACCTCGGACGGTTTGCGGTCGCCGATCTGCCGCCGGAACCGCTGCACCTGCACGCCGGCGATGCCGACGCGGAGGTCGCGCCGCCGGCGGGAGGCGTCGTCGAGCCGGTCGAACTCACGATTTCGGCCGAGCAGGTCGCCGGGGTGGTCACCGACCCGCTCGGGGAACCGATCCACAATGCGATGGTGCTGCTGCTGAGCGACCGCGCCGGGGTGGCAAAGGCGCGCCAGGTCACCGACCGCGAGGGACGCTTCACCTTCCGTTCGGTCGGCGGCGATCGCTTCGAACTGGTGGCGGCACCCAATTCGGTGCACCTTCCAGGAGGCGACCGCATGGTGCACCCGGTGCGCCTCGGCGGCATCCTGCCGGGGCCCCGGCGCTATTCGGTGGTGATGCCGTGGGCGGCCGTCACCCGAGGCGTCGTCGTCGACGAAGAGGGTAGTCCACGACCGCGCACGATGGTGTTTGCGCGCACGGCCGGCGGCGAACTGGTCACCTATGAGTTCACCGACCCCGACGGCACGTTCGTGCTGCGCTTGCCGCCGGGCAGCATCGTCGATCTGTGCGTCGGCAAGGAGAACCCGCGCCGGGTCGCGCTGCGCGGTGTGCGCGCCGGGGCCACCGACGTGCGGTTGGTGCAGGCGCGGTGACACGGCGGCGCTGGGTTCCGCAAGGATCTTGCGGCCATTCGGCGGGTTTGCTGCGTAGGGGGAGTTGATGACCTGCCCACGACCGCCATCGAGGAAGGCGCCACCAGGGGACGTGCAGAGCTTGCCCGATCTATGCGTGAACCAGCACCCCCGCACGCACCATCCACGCCCATGCGGCAGAAGAGCGGCCGCCTGCGGCGTCCGTTCGCTCCGCGAACTCCTTGGCAGAATGCTCGGCGTGGCCACGGCCACGCCTGCGCTTCTGCAGTCGCCTTCCTTGCCTGGACGCGGATTGCA
>DRKG01000204.1 GCA_011051855.1 bacterium
GAGGACATGGGTGCCGTCTTCGTCGACTTCGATGCGGATGGGGACCTCGACCTCTACGTCGCCAGCGGGGGCGTCGAATGCGGCGACGACGACGTGCGGCTGAAGGACCGGCTTTATGAGAACGACGGTGCGGGTGTGTTCGTTCGGGCGGCCGACGGTGTCGTACCCGACATCCGCCGCAGCTCGAGCTGTGTGGCTGCAGCCGACTTCGATCGCGACGGCGACGTCGATTTGTTCGTCGGTTCGCGGGTGATTCCGGGTCGGTTCCCGCACGCGCCCGCGAGTGCGTTGCTGCGCAACGACGACGGTCGATTCGTCGACGTGACCGAACAAGTGGCGCCGGCGTGCCGATCGCTGGGCATGGTGTCGAGCGCGTGCTGGACCGACCTCGATGACGACGGGTTCGTCGATTTGGTGGTCGCCGCGCAGTGGCAACCCGTGCGTGTGCTGGGCAATCGCGGCGGCGAGCAGCTCGTCGACCGCACCGCCGAGCTGGGGATCGGGGAGATTCGCGGACAGTGGAACGGTGTCACCTCGGCCGACATCGACGGCGATGGCGATGCGGACTTGGTCGTGAGCAATCTGGGCCTCAACACCAAGTACCACGCTTCGCCGGACAAGCCGATGCAGTTGTTTGCCCGCGATTTCGACGGCAACGGCACCATGGACGTCGTCGAAGCCAAGCGCACCGACGATCGCACGTTGCCGGTCCGGGGCCTGAGCTGCAGCAGCCAAGCGATGCCGTTCGTGCGCGAGAAGTTCCCGACCTTTGATGCGTTTGCCAGGGCCAACCTGAGGGACATCTACGGGGAGGCGCTGGCCGAGAGTCTGTCGCTGACGTGCAACGAACTGCGCCACGTCGTGTTCGAGAACGCCGGTGGCCGGTTCGTGATGCACCCGCTGCCGCGTCGCGCACAGATCTCGACCGGGTTCGGCGTGCTCGACGCCGGGGTCATTCCCGGTGCGGATCTGTTGTTGGCGCACAACTTTTTCTCGCCGGAGCCCGAAACCGGGCGCACCGACGGCGGCCTGGGGGTGAGCCTGCGTCATGTCGGCGGGTTCGCCTTTGCGGCCACGACCGGCCGGTACCCGGGCGACAGTCGGGGGCTCTTGCGGTTCGTGGACCGGACCGGCGCGATCAACACCGTGCACGTTCGCAACGACGCCCCCCACCTCCTCGACTCGGCGGATCGCGGCGAGGAAGGCCTGCGCGTGCGTCTGGCAGGCCCCGCCGGGAACCCGACGGGCATCGGTGCGAAGATCACGTTCCGCCGCTCACAGGGGGCAGCGGTTGTGCGCGAGGTCCTGGCGGGTGACGGCTACCTGACCCACTCGTCGGCCGTGCTGGCGTTTCCGAGAGATCGGGGCACGTTCGTGGTGCGTTGGCCCGATGGCCACCGCACGACGTTCGAGATCCACGACTGGCCAGAGCAGAACGAACTGGTCACACTGCGGCCGTGAAGCTCTGCGTCATCCTCGCCGTCGGTCTGCGTCAGAAGGATCTAGCGCACGCGCCGGTGCTGCGCGGGCTCGGCGAACACGGGTTCGCGGCCCCGCTCGACACCGTGTTTCCGGCTGTGACCTGCAGCGTGCAGGCGTCGTTCCTGACCGGCCTGCAGCCGTCCGGGCACGGCGCGGTCGGCAACGGCTGGTATTGGCGGGACCTCGCGCAGGTGATGCTGTGGCGGCAACCCAACCGGATCGTGCGCGGGGAGAAGCTCTACGAAGCGGCCGCCGCGCATGGGCTGACCACGGCGAAGATGTTCTGGTGGTGGAACATGTATGCGCCCGGTGTCACGTGGAGCGTCACGCCGCGCCCGGAATACCACGCCGATGGCCTGAAGAAGCCGGGCCTCTACAGCGAACCGTCGGACCTGCAGCGGGACCTGCAGCAGGAGATCGGCCCGTTTCCGCTGTTCGACTTCTGGGGGCCGCGCGCCGGCATCCGGTCGAGTGAGTGGATCGCGTCGTCGGCGCTGTCGGTGCTGCATCGGCACGATCCCGACCTGATGCTCGTCTATCTGCCGCACCTCGACTACGACCATCAGCGCTGGGGGCCCGACGACCCGCGCAGCGTGCAGGCGGTCGAGGATCTCGACGCGCAGTGCGCGCGGGTGATCGAGGCGGCGCGCGAGCGGGATGCGCATGTCGTGGTGTTGTCCGAATACGGCATCGAGAAGGCCTGCCAGCCGGTGTTCCTGAACCGCATCCTGCACGAACGCGGTCTGCTGCGGGTGCAGGAAACCAGCCACGGACAGTTGCTCGACTGCGGCGCATGCCGCGCGTTCGCCGTCGCCGACCACCAGTGTGCGCACGTCTACGTGCACGATGCAGCCGATCTCGCTGCAGTGCGCACGCTGCTCGAACGCACGCCCGGCGTTGCGCGCGTGCTCGACCGCGAACAGCAGCGGGAGCTGCACATCGATCACGAGCGTTCGGGCGAGCTGGTCTGCGTTGCCGAGCCGGGTTGTTGGTTTGCCTACCACTATTGGCTCGACGAAGCGCGCCGTCCGGACTTCGCCACGTGCGTCGACATCCACCGCAAGCCTGGTTACGACCCGGCGGAGCTGTTCCTCGATCCGCGGATCCGCTTTCCGCGGCTCAAGGTCGCGAAGGTGCTGGCGAAGAAGCTGCTCGGCTTCCGTTACCTGATGGACGTGATCCCGACCGACAGTTCCCAAGTGATGGGCTCGCACGGCCGCATCCTCGAGGACGACGACGCGGGGCCGGTGTTCCTGTGCAGCGACCGCGCGTTCGCCCGCGATCGGGTTGCGGCGACCGACGTCAAGGCGTTGTGTCTCGAGCTGCTGGGTGTCGAATTGCGGCGCCCCTGAGGCCGGAAGCGGCGAAGTGGCTACGGGCGCGTTGCGCGTTCGAGTCGTTCGAGGATCGCCATCGCCTCGGCCGTGCTCTGCCCGCACATGTCGGGCGACGGGCGCAGGTCGGCGCAACACTGTGGGCGTTCGGGGCGGCCGAAGATCGCGCAACGGTTGTCGGCGTCGAGGTGCACGCAGCGGACGCCGGCCGGCTTGCCCGTCGGCATGCCGAAGAACGGCGTCGTGATCGACGGCGCGATGCAGCACGCGCCACAGCCGACGCGGCAGTCGAACGCTTCCACGGCGTGGGCTCCGCTACGGATGGCAACGGCCCGGTGACGCGTCGTGCGCCGCCGGGCCGTCGGGAGGGGGATGAGCGCGGTGGTGGGATCAGAAGCCCATGCCACCCATTCCGCCCATACCACCCATTCCGCCCATGCCACCCATGTCGTCGTGGCCATGGTCGTGCCCGCCGGCGGGCTTCTTCTCCGGCACGGAGCTGATCAGCGCCTCGGTGGTCAACAGCAGGGTGGCGACCGATGCGGCGTTGTGCAGCGCGGCCGAGGTGACCTTCGCCGGGTCGACGACACCGGCCTTGATCATGTCCGTGTATTCGCCGTTGGCGGCGTTGTAGCCGAACGTGTTGCTCTTGTTGCCGCGCACGGTCTGGATGACGATCGAGCCGTCGGTGCCCGCGTTGGCCGCGATCTGGCGCATCGGGGCTTCGAGGGCGCGACGCACGATGTCGGCGCCGATGCGCTCGTCGCCGTCGAGCTTGAGGTTGTCGAGGGCGGTCGCGATGCGCACCAGCGCGACGCCACCACCGGCGACGATGCCTTCCTCGACCGCTGCGCGGGTTGCGTGCAGGGCGTCCTCGACGCGCGCCTTCTTCTCCTTCATCTCGGCCTCGGTGGCCGCGCCGACCATGATCTGCGCGACGCCGCCCGAGATCTTCGCGAGCCGCTCCTGCAGCTTCTCACGATCGTAGTCGGACGTGGTGCGGTCGATCTCGGCGCGGATCTGCTCCATGCGCGCCTTGGTGTCCTTGGCCTTGCCGGCGCCCTCGACGATGGTGCACTCGTCCTTGCCGACGATGACCTTCTTGGCCGAGCCGAGGTCCGCCGTGGTGACGCCCTCGAGGTTGATGCCGAGATCCTCGAAGATCGCCTTGCCGCCGGTGACGACTGCGATGTCTTCCATCATCGCCTTGCGGCGGTCACCGAAGCCCGGCGCCTTGACCGCGCAGCACTTGAACACGCCGCGCAGCTTGTTGACGACCAGCGTCGCGAGCGCTTCGCCTTCGATGTCTTCGGCGATGATCAGCAGCGGCCGCCCGCTCTGGGCGATCTTTTCGAGCAGCGGCAGCATGTCCTTGATCGACGAGATCTTCTTCTCGTGGATCAGGATGAACGGGTTTTCGAGCTCCGCGACCATCTTCTCCTGGTTGGTCACGAAGTGCGGCGACAGGTAGCCCTTGTCGAACTGCATGCCCTCGACCCACTTGACCTCGGTCGCGAGCGACTTGCCCTCTTCGACGGTGATGACGCCGTCCTTGCCGACGCGCTCCATCGCGTCCGCCAAGATGTTGCCGATCTCCTCGTCGTTGTTGGCGGCGATCGAACCGACCTGGGCGATCTCCTTCTTGCCCTTGACGTCGATCTTGATCTTGCGGATCTGCTCGACGACCTTCGCGACCGCCTTCTCGATGCCGCGCTTCAGCGCGACCGGGTTGGCGCCGGCGGTGACGTTCTTGATGCCTTCTTCGAAGATGGCTTCGGCGAGCACCGTCGCCGTCGTGGTGCCGTCGCCGGCGACGTCGGAGGTCTTCGACGCGACCTCCTTGACGAGTTGGGCGCCGAGGTTCTCGTACTTGCCTTCGAGCTCGATCTCCTTGGCGACGGTGACGCCGTCCTTGGTGACGGTGGGGCTGCCGAAGGACTTCTCGATGATGACGTTCCGGCCGCGCGGGCCGAGGGTGACCTTGACGGCGCGGGCGAGCTTCTTGACGCCGTCGCGCATGCGCTCGCGCGCTTCCTGGTCGTATGCGATCTTCTTGACTGCCATGGGAATGCTGTAGGGAGGGGTTGTGGGTGGAATGGAAGGCGCGTGGTTCAGTCGATGATCGCGAGGATCTCATCCTCGCTCAGGATCAACAGTTCCTCGCCGTCGAGCTTGATCTCGCTGCCGGCGTAGGAGGAGAACAGCACGCGGTCCTTGGCCTTGACCGACATCGGCTGACGGTCCCCGTTGTCGAGCAGCTTGCCCTTGCCGACCGACATCACGATGCCCTCGCGCGGCTTCTCCTTGGCGGTGTCGGGCAGGATGATGCCGCCCTTGGTCTTCTCGTCCGCTTCGACGCGCTTGACGAGCACGCGGTCGCCGAGGGGGGTCACGGTCGCGGTCTTGGTCTTGGCCATATCAGTTCCTTCTGGGGGTTCTCAGTGTTGGGGATGGGAGAAGAGGATCGAAGGCCGCCGGTCACGCGGACGGTGGTGCCTTCGGTGTATCTGCTGGTCGGCACGGCCACTGCCCCGGGGCGGAGTCGTTCCACGGGGTCAGCGGTCCGCCGAAGTGCGAGCGGATCAGGGTGTCCAGCGACTGGCGCAGGCGGCCGAGGTCGAGCGGCTTGCGCAGGAAGGTGAAGAAGCCGGCCTGCTGGGCGGCGGCGACCTCGCTGGGGCTTGCCTGGCCGGACATCAGGATCGACGGCAGCGGCCGCAGCGCCCGGAGCTGCTGCAGCAGCTCGATGCCGGTCAGCTCCGGCAGGTGGAAGTCGAGCAGCGAGAAGTCGAAGCGCTGCCGGTGCGCCATGGCCAGCGCCTCGGTGGCGAACCCGGTCGAGGCCACACCCCACCCCAGGCTCTGCAGGAAGTCGCCGAGGCACGCGCGCAGCGAGTCGTCGTCTTCAACCAGGAGGATGTGGAAGCTCTGGGCCATGTCGGAACGCCCTTGTCGCAGAATGGGCGCCCGCCCGAAGCAAGCCATGTGCCGCCGCTGCGGTAACACCGCAACATGCTATGTCACAAGCGTTTGAGAGATCGGCGCGCGAACTCCGGGGACGCTGTGGGTGCCAAAATGGCGGAGTGTGCCCGCGGTGGTCCTGCCAACTTGGCGGCCCGAGCCGGCCGGGAGGTCACTCCTCGGGGTCGTCGTCGTCGTCGTCGAGATCCTCGAACTCGTCGTCGAGGTCGTCGTCCTCGACGCCATCGAGCACGTCGTCTTCGTCATCCCAGTCGTCGTCGTCGACGTCGCCGTCGTCTTCGTCGTCTTCGTACGAGGCCAGCACGCGGTCCCAGTCGGCGACCTCGATCGTGCTGTTGCAGACGAGGCAGACGCTGTCGTTGTCACGCAGGTCCTCGAGTTCTTCGACGTCGCGATAGACCTTGCCGCACTCGCGGCATCGCACGATCTTGCCCATGGCTGTCGGTTCTGATGTGGGGAGGGGGGTGCTCCCCCCCTGGGACGAGCCGATGCATACCGTGCCGGGCCGACGAGGCAATGCCCGGCACGGGATTCTTCGCCGCCGTCGGCGCCACATTCCGGCGGCAGCGACCCTCAACGCGGTGTTCCCCGAATGCCGATGACGTCGGCACCGTGTCCAAGTCCGTTCCCACGATCCTCGGCTTTGGTGCCGTCGGCGCGATCCTGCTCAGCCTGATGATGAAGCACCTCGTCGAGGTCAAGGCGGAGCGCGAGGACTCCCCCTACGCGGCGATGGTCGAGTCGCGGCTAGGCTCTCGTCTCGTCGGTCGCGTGCGCATCGATCGGGATGTGTCGACGGGCGGCGAGAGACTGCGGGTGCGGGCCGTCGTGCTCTCCGGACTCGATCTCGGTCGGCTCGCGCGCGTCGCCGGGCGCGAGGTCTGGACGGGTGCGCTGCGTTCCGGCCGGCCGCCGTCGGAAGTGCGCGTGGTGCTGGTCGCGGACGACGGCGACGAGTCGGTCGAGGTGCTGGTGCCACCGCCGGCGGCGCCGCGCTAACCCGATCCATGCACGAACCAGCACCCCCGGCACGCACCATCCACGCCCATGCGGCGTCAGGCGGCCGCCTGCGGCGTCCGTTCGCTCCGCGAACTCCTTGGCAGAATGCTCGGCGTGGCCACGGCCACGCCTGCGCTTCTGCAGTCGCCTTCCTTGCCTGGACGCGGA
>DRKG01000205.1 GCA_011051855.1 bacterium
ATCCACGCCCATGCGGCAGAAGAGCGGCCGCCTGCGGCGTCCGTTCGCTCCGCGAACTCCTTGGCAGAATGCTCGGCGTGGCCACGGCCACGCCTGCGCTTCTGCAGTCGCCTTCCTTGCCTGGACGCGGATTGCACGCACCGGAGGCACTGTTTCATGCATAGATCGGGCTAGCGACCGTGTGGGGCGTCCGGGGAGAACTCCTCCCGATTGCCTCGCCCCTGTTGGTGGTCCGGCCGCCGGTGCCACCGGATTCGTGCTCGTAACCGTCTGCCGCAAAGAAGCTAGAGACCGAACTGCTGCCGGGGAGGCATGCGTGCTCCGGGTCTTCCATGTGTCGAAAAACACGTTGGCTGGGTGTTGAAATCCGGTGGAGTCCTGGCATGATGGCGCCTCTGGCCCGAGCCGGAGGTGACTAGCCTGGTCGCCTTTGTCGGACCGGGGGCGGTAGCTCCGGCTGTCGCCCGCAGCGAATGCTCTCTGACTGTTTTGGTTCGCTAGCTCCTGACTGACCATCGGGAGTCTTCGAGATCCTGACCCGATCTCGATTCAGCAGACACCGTCGGGTCGTGGCTGTGTGGTGGAGACCAGTATCCCCCCTCCCTAACCGCCCTCTCCATTGCGTAGCCTGACCCGCATTCACGGGCCTCAGTTCTGACCGGCTGAGGCCCGTATTTTTTTGCCCTGTGCACACGCCGCTTCGGCGGTAGCTTGCTCCGGCAAAGCGACTAGCTCGACAAGATGACGAGACCAGGCTTCCGCAAAGGCCGATCGGGAGGGGGCCGCGCATCCGGCGCGGACCCGGACGGCTTCCTGAGCAGTTCCCTGTTCTCCCAGGCGCAGATCCTGCACCTGATGAAGAACGAGTTCGCGCGCGCGCGCCGCCATGGCATCCCCGTGGGGGTGGTGCTGTTGCAGGTCGATCGCCTCGCCCAACTCGTCGACCTGCACGGCGCGGCGCTGCGTTCGTCGGTCAAGGATGCGCTGGCCCGGCTGGTGCGGGAGAAGACCCGCGGCTCGGATCTGATGGGCACCACCAACGACGACCGCTACCTGCTGGTGCTGCCACACACCGACCTCGGCCAGACGCGCGTGGTCGCCGAACGGCTGCACCGGGTGTTCTCCGAGATCGAGGTCAGTGTCGACGGTCGCGCGCTCGACCTGACGCTGAGCGTCGGCATCACCGCCTGCGACGACGACGGCACGCTGTTCTTCGATTCCCTGCTCGGCCAGGCCGAGAGTGCGCTCGAATACGCCTGCAGGCGCGGGGGCGACCAGGTGGTTTCGTTCGGCGAGACCCGCCTGCGCGAGCCGCTCGACGAGTCGCTACCGCTCGGGGACGACGACGCCGGCTCGGATGGAGGGCGCGATGTCTGACCCCGGCTGCCGGAGCGACGGCGGCAACGGCATGCGCGTGCTGCTGGTCGAGGACGAGCAGACGATCGCGGTGACGCTCGGCGACGACCTCGCCGCGGCCGGCTACGAGGTGCGCCACGTCGCCGACGGCAAGCAGGCGACCGCCGAACTCGAACGTCGCAGCTACGACGTCGTCATCACCGACGTGCGCCTGCCGGGCGCCGACGGGCTCGAGGTGCTCAAGGCCGCCAAGCGCGCCCGCCCGGACACCGAGGTCATCATGATGACCGCCTACGCGACCGTCGAGCACGCGGTCGAGGCGATGCGGCTCGGGGCCGACGATTACATCCAGAAGCCGTTCTTGAACGAGCACGTGGTCGACCGCCTGCGGCGCATCGGCAAGTACCGGGCGCTCGTGACCGAGAACCAGCGGCTGAAGGAGCAGTTGCAACAAAAGGACGGTGGCCTGCCCGGAGTGATCGGTCAGAGCCGGGCGATGCAGTCGGTGGTCAAGACCGTGCGCACGGTCGCTGTGACCGACGCTTCGGTGCTGATCGAGGGCGAGAGCGGCACCGGCAAGGAGCGCGTCGCGCGCGCGATCCACGGCCTCAGCCCGCGCAAGGATCGTGCGTTCGTCGCGCTGTCGTGTGGTGCCTTGCCGGACACGCTGCTCGAGACCGAACTGTTCGGCCACGAGAAGGGGGCGTTCACCGACGCCGGTCGTCAGCGCCGCGGTCGCTTCGAGATCGCCGACGGCGGCACGATCTTCCTCGACGACATCGACGACATGCCGCTGTCGGTGCAGGTCAAGCTGCTGCGCGTGCTGCAGGAGCGCGAGTTCGAGAGGGTCGGCGGCGAAGAGCTGGTCCAGGTCGACATCCGGGTCGTCGCCGCCACCAAAGTGTCGCTGATCGAGCACGTGCGTGCCGGCAAGTTTCGCGAGGACCTGTTCTACCGCCTCAACGTGGTGCCGGTGCGTCTGCCGCCGCTGCGCGAACGCGAAGGCGACGTGCCGCTGCTGGTGCGGCACTTCATCGACAAGCTCGGCGGTGGGCGCAGCTACACGGTCAAGACCGACGTGCTCGAGGCGATGAGCAGCTACCCGTGGCCGGGCAACGTGCGCGAGCTGGAGAACCGCTGCGCGCAGGCGATTGCGCTGTCCGGCGGCGCCACCGTGCTGAGGAAGGAACACCTGCTGCCGGTGGACCGGACGCGGCGCGCGGCGCTCGAACCGCCCGAGCAGTTGCGCACGTTGCGCGAAGTGCTGGTCGAGGCCGAGCGCCGGCATCTCGAGCACGTGCTGCGCTCGGTCGGTGGCCACCGGACCAAGGCGGCTTCGGTGCTCGGGATCTCGCGTAAGGTGCTGTGGGAGAAGCTGAAGGACTATGGCATCTCGTGATCGGTGGCGTCGGGCCCTCGCCGCGTTCCTCTGCTGGCTGCCGCTGACGGCGTTCGCCGCGGCCCAGGAGCGCGCGCCGTCGCGGTTCGAGAAGGTGCTGTGGTGCAGCGATGTCGCCGATGGCCCGCGATGGGCGCGCGCGCACGGCTACACGGCGGTGCAGCTCGGTCGCGGCGGTGATGCCGCGGCGGTGCGGGCGCTCGGGCTGCGTTTCTACCTCGACCAGCCGGTCGGCAAGGGCTTGCTCGAACTGCGCGACGAGCAGTGGCGACCGGTCGTGCAGGCCTACGAGCGGACCCGCGATCCGAAGGTGTTGGTGCGGCCGACCTGCTTTGCCGAGCCCGGGAGGCTGGATCGGGCGGCGGCCGCCGCTGCGGCCGAGGCCCGGCGCGTCGGTCCCGAGGGCATGCTGTTCGTGGCGCTCGCCGACGAGGCGTCGTCGACCCGTCACAATGCCCCGCTCGACACCTGCCGGTGTGCGCACTGCCTGCGCGCGTTCCGGCGCTACTGCGAGCGACGTTTCGCCGCGGTCGACCAGCTCAATGCCGTGCTCGGCACGCATTACCAGCGCTTCTCTGACGTGGTGCCGCCGACCACCGACCAGGTGCGCCGACGCGAGCTCGGCGAGCAGGCGCTGCCCGCCGACCTCAGGCCGTTCTCGCTGTGGCTCGAGTTCGTCGACGAGCAGTTCGCGGCGGCGGTGGCGACGATGTGCGAGCGGGTGGCGGCGGCGGTGCCGGGGATTCCGGTCGGGCTGACCGGGCTCGCGGTGCCCGGCGCGTTCGGCGGGCACGATTACGCGCGCCTGTTGCCCGGCCAGACACTGGTCGAACCCTACGACACGGGCGGCGCGATCGAGCTGTGCGAGAGTCTGGTGGCGCCGTCGGTGCATCGCTACGCGACCGTGGCGCCGCCTTCGCGGGAGCGGTTGCGCGGCAACGTGCGCCTCGCGGACCACGTGCGCGCGACGCTGTGCCGGCACGCCAGCCACGGGGTGGCCGGGGTCGTGGTTTGGAACGACGCCACCGTGCGCGGCGCCGATGGCGCAAAGACGCCGTTCGGCGAAGCGCTGCAGGCCGCGTTTCGCCGCTACGGCCCGACCTTCGACGAGCTGGCCGGCGCCATCATCGAACCTTCCGAGGTCTGGGTGGTGGAGTCGCAGCCTTCGGTGCGGGCGTGGTGGATGATCGACTCGGCCCAGGACGGGCTGACGTGGATTCGCCGGCTGGCGTCGCACGAGGCCACCCACAGCACCAGCCAGGCGGCGCGCAAGGCGTGGATCCGCTTGCTGCAGGACCTGGGCCTTCAGCCTCGGTTCGTGCCCGCAGGGCAGCTCGCCGAGCGGATCCTGGTCGAGCGGCCGCGTTGCGTGGTGCTGCCGGCGACCCTGTCGCTGTCCGATCGCAGCGCCCAGGCGCTCGACGTCTACGTGCAGAACGGCGGCACGCTGCTCGCCGACCATTCGGTCGGCCTCTACGACGAACACCTGCTGCGGCGCGACCGCGGCGTGCTCGACGGCTTGTTCGGCATCACCGAGCGCTCGCTGCGCTGGCACGACCTGCTGGTGCGCGAGGGCCGCGCGAGCGCCCGGGTGCGCGGATTGCCGCACGCCGAGAACGGCCTTGTCGGAGCCGTCGCCGTGCGCCGCGGCGACGTCGCGACGTTCCTCGAGCGCAGCCACGGCCGCGGGCGCGCTTGCTACCTGAACACCGCCGTCGTCGGTTACGCCGACTGGCGCCTCGACCCGCAGCAGATCGGCCGCGCCCGCGAACTGCGGCGGCGGGTGCGTTCGGTCCTGCGCCGCGCGCGGGTGTTGCCGCCGTGCGAAGTGTTCGGCAAGGGGCTGCCGACGTTGATCGAGCGGGTCGCTTTGCGCCTGCGCGATGGCCGTCGCGTGGTCGCGGTGCGCGTCAACGCGCTCGAACGGCCGGCGATCCTGCGACAACTGCAGCAGCGCGGGCCGATCGAGGTCGAGCTGATCTGGCCGCGCGATCTGCACGTGCGCGAGCTGCACGGCGTGGACCACGGCACCGCGGCGCGGACCAAGGTGACCCTCGATCCGTTCGGCGCGGTGTTCGTCGAGGTCTCCGGGTGAGCGAGCTGCTCGGCACCCGGATCCACGATCTCGAGCCAGCCGATCGTGCCCTGTTGATTTCGGACCTGCACGTGCCCGCGGACGGCGGTCCGGTGGTCGCGGCGCTCGCAGCGGCGGTCCGGCAGGCGCGGCAACGCGAGGCGGTGCTGTTCGTGCTCGGCGACCTGTTCGATTCCTACGTCAGCAGGTCGCAGGCCAAGGTGGGGGTCTGGCGCGATGTCGCGGCCCTGTTTCGAGATGCCACCGACCAGGGGCTCGCGATCACCGTGCTGATCGGCAACCGCGACTTCCTGCTCGGCGACGAGTTCGAGCGGGCGAGCGGGGTGGCGCTGATCGCCGGCGGCGTGCGTGCGCGACTGGGCGGGGTCGACACCCTGCTGCTGCACGGCGACGAGTTGTGCCAGAACGACCTGCCCTACCAGCGCGCCAAGAAGTGGCTGCGCCACCCGCTGACCCGCGCCTTCGCCCGCAACCTGCCCCTGTTCCTGGCTCGCCGCGCCGCCGAGCGCGCCCGACGGAAGAGCCAGCGCGTGATCCACTCCGGCGACCAGCGCCGCTTCCTGCCGTCCGAACGCGCGGTGGCAGCGGCGTTCGCGACCGGGGTGGGGCGGTTGGTGTTCGGCCACATCCACCGGCTGGCGGAGGGGACGTTCGGCGCGGGGCGCTACCACGTGCTGCCGGCGTTCGACGAGCGTGCGGTGGGGCTGTGGATCTCGCCCGCGGGGGCTCGGCCGGAGGCGCTGACGGGGGCCGCGCGGCTCGGCGAGGCCACCGCCTGTCCGTGGTCGCCGTGAGCCCATTTCTGCATTGCCACGCATCCCCGTAAGCCGCTACATTGGACCGCCTTTTCGTCGGCTCCCCTGCGGGGTCGGCTCCCGGACCCGCACTGCGGCCTCCGTCCGGCCGCTCTTTCGCAATCCGGATCCATCGTCCCCATCCGAGTCTCCACGATTCTCCCACAGGCCTGCTTGCGCACATCCTCCGAGCCAGCACCCAGCGATTCCGGCGGTCCGACCGACGTGGTCGCCATCGACGGGCCGTCGGGTGCCGGCAAGAGCACGATCGCGCGGCTGCTGGCGCAGCGGCTGGGCTTCGCCTACCTCGATACCGGCGCGATGTATCGCGCGATCACCTGGCACTTCCTCGAGAACGGAGTTGCTCCAGCCGAGTGCGCCGGGGACCCCGACGGCGGTCGCGAGCGCATGCAGAAGGCGCTGGCCGCCGCGGGATTGCAGATCGACGCCGGCCGCATCCTGCTGAACGGGCGCGACGTGACGTCGCACCTCAGGACCCGCGAGGTCGAGTCGCAGGTGTCGGCGGTGTCGGCGCTGCCGTTCGTGCGTGCGCGCATGCGCGACCTGCAGCGGCAGGTCGCGGCGCACGGCCCGGTCGTCGCCGAAGGGCGCGACATGGGCTCGGTCGTGTTCCCGCGCGCGCGCTGGAAGGTCTACCTCGACGCCGCGCCGGCCGAGCGCGCGCGCCGTCGCTGCCAGGACTTCGCTCGCCAGGGACGCGCGGTCAGCGAGCAGGACGTGCTCGAGGAAATCCTCGTGCGCGACCGGCTCGATTCGACGCGTTCCGACGGACCGCTGAAGCAGGCCGAAGACTCCCTCTACGTCGACACCACCGGCATGACGACCGGCGACGTGGTCGAGCGCCTGCTGCGCTTGGTGCGCGGCGATCACGGCGATCACGACGATCACGACGATCGCGCGGAGGAAGCGCGATGAGCGGCGGGTCGCAGCGGCTGCGCCGGATCGAACGCAGCGCGTTCTGGTGGCACCTGTCGAGCGGCCTCATCCGCCTGTTCGGCCGGGTCTACCTGCGTCTCCGTAGCGAGGGCCGCGAGCACGTGCCGAGTGCAGGGCCGGTGCTGCTGGTCGCCAACCACGCGAGTTACCTGGACCCGCCGATGCTCGGCACCACGTCGCCGCGCATCGTCGACTTCCTGGCGCAGGCAGGGCTCGCGCGGTTCGCGCCGCTGCGGTGGTGGTTGCGGCAGGTCGGCGTCACGCTGATCGATCGCGACGCGCCGTCGAAGGACGCCATGCGGCTCTTGTCGACGTGCCTGAAGGACGGCGACGTGGTCGGCGTCTTCCCCGAGGGCACGCGATCACCCGATGGCAAGGTCGGGCCGTTCAAGAGCGGCGTCGAGTTCCTGGTGCGTCGCGGTCGGCCGGTGGTGGTGCCGGTCGGCATCGAGGGCACCTACCGCGCGATGCCGCGGCGGGCGTGGCTGCCGCGGCCGCGCAAGGTGGTGGTGCGCTACGGCAAGCCGTGGACGGCCGAGCAGGTGCTTGCGCCGGGCGGCGTCGAGGCGCTTCGCCGCGAGGTCGCGCGGCTGGCGCGTGCCGAACTCCGGTCGGAACCGACGGCTGTCGGTGCACGACGCGATGGCGGCGGCGATTCCGTCAAAGGCGCCGCGCCCGCGACGGTCGATCCAACGACTTCTACTTCTTCTACTTCAACTTCTGCCGGAGGCGGGGCGTGAACCGCGTCTTCGGCGACCGGCTTCCGGGTGGTCCGGAGGTCGGGACTGTGATCGTCCTCTCGTCGGCGTAGGCGGCAGGACCCTTCATCGTCACCTGGTTCGTTTCATTCTCACTCCTACCCCTTTCCATTTGATGACCGGCAAAAGCCTGATCAAGAAGTTCGCCCTGCCCGACGACGAGTTGTCGCGGCTCACCTCCGAAGCTCTCGGCAACACCACGCTCGACGAGCTCGACAACGCCATCGGCAAGACCGTCGCCGAACTCGCGCCGCACAAGATCGTGCGCGGCAAGGTCATCAAGGTGCAGGAAGATGGCACCGTCGTCGTCGACGTCAACTACAAGGCCGAAGGCCAGATCTCGATCGACGAGTTCCCCGACCCGCTCGAGGTCAAGCCGGGTGCCGAGGTCGAGTGCCTGGTCGAGGCGATCAACGACGCCGAAGGCTACATCCTGCTGAGCAAGCGCAAGGCGGACCGCATCCGCGGCTGGGAGAACATCATCCAGACGCACAAGGAGGGCGACACCGTCAAGGGGCTCGCGCTGCGCAAGATCAAGGGCGGTCTCTTGGTCGACATCGGCGTGCCGGTGTTCCTGCCGGCGTCGCAGGTCAACATCCGCCGCGCGGGCGACATCGGCGACTGGATCGGCAAGGAGATCGAGGCGCGCATCATCAAGATCGACGAGGAGCGGATGAACATCGTCATCTCGCGCCGCAAGCTGATCGAGGAAGAACGCGAGGCCAAGAAGGTCGAGCTGCTCAAGACCCTCGAAGAAGGCCAGATCCGCAAGGGCGTGGTCAAGAACATCGCCGACTTCGGCGTGTTCGTCGACCTCGGCGGCATCGACGGCCTGCTGCACATCACCGACATGTCGTGGGGCCGCGTGAACCATCCGTCGGAGATGGTCTCGCTCGACGACGAAGTCGAGGTCAAGGTGCTGAAGATCGACCGCGAGCGCGAGCGCATCGCGCTCGGCATGAAGCAGAAGACCGCGTCGCCGTGGGAGAACATCGCCGAGAAGTACCCGATCGGCCAGCGCGTCACCGGCGAGGTCGTCAACCTGATGAGCTACGGCGCGTTCGTCAAGCTCGAGGACGGCGTCG
>DRKG01000206.1 GCA_011051855.1 bacterium
CCTGCCGGCGCCGCGGAAGCTGAAGCTCCCGCGCAAGGGCGGCAAGTAACCGGCGTCACGATCCGATGCGCACGCCGGTGGCTTGGGTGCCGCCGAAGCTGTCGGCGACGTGGTCGTAGTAGTTGTATTGGAAGTATCCGGCATCGCCGAGCAACGCCGGGTTGGCCGGGATCGGCAGTGGGTAGCGATAGAACCCATCGTCGGCGCCGTTGCCCGACGTGATCGCCGCATAGCCGAACTGCGTCGGTGCGAGGTGCAGCATGAAACCGTGCACGAACACCAGGTTCTCCTGCCCCCAGTCGCCCCACATCAGGCCGACGACACAGCCGCCGCGCACGTCCTGGATGGTGCACGCGAAGTCCTGGTTGCCGAGCTGCGGCAGCCCGCCATCGAATCCGATGCGCGCGGCGGAAACCCCGGAAGGTGCGCCAAGGCGGGTATAGCCGGTGTCGCCGGTCTGTGGCGGCGCGAGGTTCTGCAGCGTGGCGATCGAGACCTGCGTCGACTGGGTGACGGTGCGCAGGCCGGTCACGAGCAGGTCGGCGCGGCGGTCGCGCCCGAGGTCGATGGTGTCGAGGAAGTCCGGCTGGCTCGCGAGCGGCCGCAGGCCGAACAGCGGCGAATCGACCCACGAGAAAGCCAGTTGCGCGGCCAACGGAGTGACCGTCGGCGTCTGCGTGGTGATGTCGGGGCCATAGAACGTGATCACCTCGGCGGTGCCGTAGGGAGCGTTGTTGGCAAAGGACGGCACGGCAGTGAGCGTGCCGCGCAGCAGGGCCACGTCGAGGTCGCCGTCGCGGTCGAAGTCGTCGACTTGGACCGACGGGACGTAGGTTGCGGTCGCGGGATTCGGTGGTAGCGACAGCACGTTCCAGGTGCCGGTCAGCAGCCCGGTGCCGTCGCCGGCATAGCAGTAGACCTGCCCGTTGGCGGTGCCGCCGAGCAACTGCACTTCGGCCACGATGTAGTCGGGTAGGCCGTCGCCGGTGAGGTCGGCGATCTCGATCGCCGTGTTGCGGCCGGCGCCGATCACCTGCGGAGCGCTGGTCATCACCAGGGCCGAACCGTTGGGCCGCAGGTGCTGCAGTTCGGTCGGGAAGATGCCGGCTGCGCCGTCCTCGGTGAGCGCGACGATGGTTTCGGCAGCGCCGTCGCCGTCGACATCGGCCCACTCGGCGTCGATCACGTGACCCGACAAGGCGATGGTCTGGGAAGAGAATGCGCCGCGTCCGTCGCCGAGGTAGCAAGTGACCAAGCCCGGGCCGGCGGTGCCGGTCCACGAGTCGATGACGCCGCCGCCGACGAGCAGATCGAGATGGCTGTCACCGTCGATGTCCAGCACCTTCAGGCACGGGAACGAGTAGGCGGAGAACGTCGAGGCCAACGGCAGCAGCGGACGCAGGTCGTCGAGCAGCACGTCGGGGGCGAAGGAGCCCGCGGTGTCGTGGTTGCCGAGGTTGCGCAGCCAATGCAGGCCGCCGTCATTGCTGATGGCGACGAGGTCGTCGTAACCGTCTTCGTCGAGGTCGCCGCTGGCCAGCGCGATTCCCTGGGTGAACACGTTGCCCCCGGGCAGCGAAGCGAAAGCCGGGCCGGTCACGTTGAGTTCCAGAGGGTCGCCGTTCTCGTCGAGCGTCGTGAGCAACGTTCCGAAGAAGAGGCTCGGCGTCACCAGGTCGAGGCTGCCATCGCGATTGATGTCGAGCACGGCTTTGATGCTGCTCAACGAGAATACGTCCTTGAACGCGGGTTGGTCGAACGGTGGCGACGGGTTCGCGGTCTGCGCGATTGCGCCAGAGCCGAACACTACGCCGAGCACGACCACGTTGAGGATGCGCCCGCCGGGCGCCTTCTCGTGCGTCGTAGTCAAACCATCTCCTTCCGCGCGACGACCAGCAATCGAACGCGTGGCCTCGGCCGGGCGGTCGCGGCGAACAGCGGTCCACGTGTCGCGACTCTTTCCCCGCCCTCCAGGGCCATGCGCGTCGACTCGACTGACGCCCTTGACGCGGTAGGGCCGGTTTCGACCGCGATGCGGCGCTGCTGAATGGTGTCTGCTGCCTAAGGAAACGACCACCCCGGCGAGGTGTGCTCCGGCGCGCGCCCGACGCGCGCAGGCCTCCGGCAGCGCGGTGCTTAGGACGGTATGCGCGCTTCCCTAGGGGCTTGCCCACCCACCGGTGAGGCCGGAGTTTTCCGGTTTGCGGTTCGCTGATGGGCGGAAGTGATCGCGCGCAGGACTCGTTTTTCGGCTACCGGATCGCGTCGCTTGCCGCGGGCCACGTGCAGCACGAACTCGACGTTGCGCGGTCGCGGCGAGGGGCGCGTCGGACTGGTGCGGTAGCGTTTGTAGTCGCGGCGGTAGACCGATACCGAGCCGTGCTCGGCGGCGATGCGGATCAGTTCTGCGGGCGGGATCAGTCCGTCGGTGCTGTAGCTGAGCAGCAGGTGGCGGGCGTCGAACGAGGCGAGCAAGCGCGCGAGCGCCGTGGCGGCATTGCGGCGGCTGTTGAACGCGCTGCGGCGTGCGCGCCAGTCGGGGCGGATGCCCGCTTTGTGGCCGGGCGTCGTCGGCGGCGGCAGCTCCGGTCGGTCCCACTGCACAAGTGAGTTGAGCACGTGGTAGTTGCTGGCGTAGGGGTGCTGGTTGTACGGCGGGTCGAAGTAGACGATGTCGACCGGACGCGAGAGGGCCGCCGCCAGCGCCGCCGCATCGGTCTGCAGCACCCGGTGCTCGCGGGGGCTCGGCAGGAAGCGCAGCGGTTTCAGTTCGAGGTCGGCGAGGATGCGATGCAGTGCCGTTCCGTTGCGGCCACCCCAACCGGCGTGGTAGCCCTTGAAGACGCCGCTGGTGTTGGCGAGCCAGCATGCCTGGTAGAGCAACGGCGCCAGCAGGCAGCAGGCTTCGATGTCGCCGCAGGCGCCGCTCTGCTGCCACTCGGCGATGCGTTCGCGGATCGCGTCGATTCGCCGGCCGTTCGCGCGCCGGTAGAACATGCGTTCCCGCGTGGGATCGGCCTCGTCGTCGTCCGCCGGACACAGCGTGTTCGCGACCCAGCCGTCGGTGCCCGGCAGCGTGTTGAGGGTCGCGATGGCGCGCTCGTAGCCGCCCAGTCGTGCGAACGGCGGTGCCTCGCCGGGGATCAGCGCCGCGGTGTTGACGACGCGAGCGAACGGTTCCCAGTCGTTGGCGATCACTGCGAACCCGCGTTGCTTGGCGAAGCGCGCCACCACGCCACTGCCGGCGAATGCGTCGACGAACACCGAGCGCCGTGGATCGCAGCCGGTCGCGTCGATCGCCTCCGCGATCAGGTCGAGCAGATGGCGTTTGTTGCCCAGGTAAGGCAGCAACTGGTGGAAGACGTATTCGTCGGTCGCGCGGGCCGCGTGCTGACCGTGCCGGTAACGCATCGCCAGCACTCTACTCCGATCGATTCACGAACCACCCCCCCCCGGCCACCGCTTCATGCATAGACCGGGCTAGCATCTCGGGCCTATGTGCTCGCCCGGTTGTGTCGTCGCGCTGTCGCTAGCCGCTGCGCTGTCTCTGGATCTGGCCGTTGCGCAGGTGCCCAGTCCGCGCGAGTTCTTCGGCCACGAGATCGGCGCGGACTACAAG
>DRKG01000207.1 GCA_011051855.1 bacterium
CCGCTTCGTCAACGGCGACTGGTGGGTGGTCGGGCCGATCGAGATCGCCGCGATCACGCCCGCGAGCTTCGTCGACGGCAAACGCGTGCGGAACGGCGCCATGATCAACCCGTCGCCGACCGAACTGGCGCAGGGTTACGACAGCGCGATGTTCGGTGCTGGAGCCCGCGGACGATACGACCCGGAGCGCAACGTCGCCGTCGGCATCGACCGACAGCGCCCGCTGACGCTGCAGCCGGGCTGTTCTCTGGTCTCGACGATCAGCCAGCCGCTCGCCGGCGAACTGCCGCAACTTCGCTCCGCCGCGGTGCTGACCTGCGTGGCCGAACCACCGCCCCCGAACACGTTCCGCCCGCCCTACTGCGGCACCGACAAACCGCTGCGCTTCTGTGCCGACGACCTCGACCTCGCGCGCCTGCATCGCCTCGACCCGGTGCCGGGCGCGCCGTCGATCCCGGATCTGGTCGAGCGCTTCGAGCGCGTGTGGCTCGACCACCTACAGGGCTTCACCGGCCGCTACCTCCACCCGCTGGAGAACATGCCCGACTACGGCCGGGACATCGCCGACCTCGTAAGCCAGGCGGCACTCGCCCTGCAGCTCGACGTGCCGATGGACCAGAAGCGCCCGCTCGCGATCGCGCTGGTGCAGCTCGGCATCGACATCTACGGCATCGTCGCCAACGGCGGCCGGTTCCTCGCCGACGGCGGCAGCGGCAGCGGTCGCAAGTTCCCGCTGCTGTTCGCCGGCGCCGTGCTGCACGACGAGGCGCTGCTGCGGTGCGCCGTCGAGCGCCGGTTCGCCTTCGGCGAAGACGCGCAGACGTTCTACGTCGAAGAGACCTCGCCCGGCGTCTGGAACCGCGGGCACGGCGGCTACGACCAGGGTGACGACGGCCTGCCCGAGTGGGGCAACCGCCACGCCGACGACCCGAGCCGCGACCGCAAGGCCTGGAACGCCGACCCCTACCGCCGCTGTTGCACCGCCAACACCTGGCACGGCTTCGTCCTCGCCGCGCGCATCATGGGCCTGCGGGAGGCTTGGGGGCACGACGCGCTGTTCGACTACGTCGATCGTTACATGCAGATCGAGACCCGAGGCCACTGGATGCGCGGCTGGAACCCGTTCTGCGAACGCATGTGGGATGCGTATCGACGGGAGTTTTGAGGCCCGACCACGCCGCCGACCTCAATCGCTCAATCGACCGCGAGCAGATCGCGGAACAGCCTCAGGCTCTCCGACTCGGCCGGCACGACCTTGCCGTCGGCCTGGACCACCGCCTCGGCCATCTTCAGGAACAACTCCCGGTGCTCCCGAGGGATGCGGAACGGGTCCACCTCGTCGGCCGGCGGCGGCACCTCCAGCCAGCCTTCGACCTGCGCGGTTTCTTCCGCACTGAGACCGAGCTGGCCGCAGGTGCGCATGACCAGATCGCGCTCTTCCTGCGTCACCTTCAGATCCGTCCAGACGAACGAGCACACGAACTTCATCAGGTCCAGGCGCTCGGCGGGCGTGAGTTCCATGCCGCATAGTGGAGCATCGTCCCGGCACCCTTGCCAACGGGGATTTCTCGCCGATTCCCACGCCAGGACGTTGGCGCGAACCCGACCCCGACCCCACAATCACCGCATGATCAACCTCAAGCGTCTCATCGTGCCGGTGCTCGGCATGTTCCTCCTGTTCGGTTGCACGACTCCCCAGCACTGCGACGATTGCGACGGCGGCGGTGCGGAAGCCGTGTGCGTGATCTCGGGCGAACCGGCCGACGACGGCCCGACCGCCGACTTCCACGGCACGACCGTGAACTTCTGCTGCAAGCGCTGCAAGGCGAAGTGGGACAAGATGGACGAGGCCACCAAGCAGGCCACGCTGGACAAGTCGAAGTAGCCCGACGATCATGAGCAGGCCAGAGATCCCGCAGCGGGCGCCGTTCGTGATGGACTGCCAACCCGGCAAGTATGCGTGGTGTACGTGCGGGCTCAGCCAGAAGCAGCCGTTCTGCGACGGGGCGCACAGTAGGCTGCCGGAATGAGGTTTTCGGACCATACTGCGTGCGGGCCGTGCACTGCTCGCATGCAGATCCGACTCGCAAGCGCGCTCCTCGCGCTGTCGCTCCTCGCCGACGTGACCGCCCAATCGTGCTTCGACCAGGGCTCCACCCTGGTCGGCGCCACGCTCCAGCACTCGCCGCTCACGCTCGGCTGCGCCAACGCTCCGAGCTGGCCGCAGTGGCACCTCTACACGCCCCCGCACCGCGCGCCGGCCCCGCACGTCGGCTACCGGCCGGGCAACGCCCACGCGTTCCCGGTGCTGCTGACCACCTGGCGATGCACCGGATTCCTGCTGTTCCCCATCGCGCCGAGCGGCGTGCGGGTTGCCGGCTACGTCATCGACCGCGCCGAGCACCCGTGCCACTGAGCGCACGTGCCTCGCGGCGCGCCAGCCAGAGGCTGCAGACCAGGTCGCTGCTGACGTTCGGCAGGGTGCGGGTCATGTCGACGAGCCGATCGACGCCGAGGATCAACGCCAGGAACTCCGGGGGCACGCCGACCTGCGTCAGCACGATCGCCAGCAACGGGATCGACCCGCCGGGCACGCCGGCGGCGCCGATCGCGATCACCACGGCAAAGCCGACCACCATCGCCTGCTGCACCCAGCCGAGTTCGATGCCGTAGACCTGCGCCAGAAACAGCACGGACACGCCTTCGAACAGCGCCGTTCCGTTCATGTTCATGGTTGCGCCGAGCGGCATCACGAAGCCGGCGATCTCCTTGGGCGCTCCAAACTCGTCGACGGCGGTGCGGATCGTCGTCGGCATGGTGGCGTTCGACGACGAGGTCGAGAAGGCGGTCACCAGCAAGGTGCGCATGCCGCGGTAGAAGCGGCCCGGCGACAACCCGGCGAACACGCGCGCCAGCAGGGTCACGACCACAAGTTGATAGAACACGAGCCCACCCATCGCGGTGACGAAGTACCAACCGACCAACCGCATCACATCGACGCCGAGCCGAGCGGTGGCGTGAAAGATCAGACAAGCGACACCGATCGGGGCGAACGCCATCACCCACGCGAGCACCTTCAGGCACAATTCGTAGAGGCCCTCGAGCAGCTCGCGCAGGATGCGGATGCGGTCCTGGGGCACCTGCGTCGCGGCGGCGCCAAGGATCAACGCAAAGATGATCAGCCCGAGGATGCGCTGGTTGTCGGCGGCAGCGCCCAGCACGTTCGTCGGCACGAAGTCGACGACCATCTGCAGCCAACCCTGCGCTTCCGCCCCCTGCTCGATCTTTGCCTGCGCGATGGTGCCGTACTGCTCCTTGATGCGCGCGACCGTCTCCGGGGACACGTTGCGCCCGGGTGCGATCAAGCGCACCAGCGTGATACCGAGCGTCGCCGCAATCGCCGTCGTCCCGAGAAACCACGTCAGCGTGCGGCTGCCCAGCGCGCCGAGTTTCTGCACGCTGCCGAGGCCGGCGACCCCGAGGAACAGCGAACAGAATACCACCGGCACGACGACCATGAACAAGAGCCGCAGGAACAGATCCCCGAACGGCTTGACCATCTGATCCGCCCACCATCCCAGCTCGACGTAGGCCGATGACGGTTCGGCTCCGAGAGCTGGCGCGTACAGCACGTTGAGCGTGATGCCGGCGACGGCGCCGACTCCCAGTCCGATCAAGATCCTGGTCGGCAAGGAGCTCGCCGACCGCGCGGAGTTCGTCCCCATCAGCTCACCTGCCGTGCTCCGGCGGCCGCCGCCACCGGCCGCGCCCCGAGCTGCGCGTCGAGACGCCGTGAGCGAGCTTGCGGAGAACCGGTGAAACGGGCGATCAGCCCATAGGTGCCGGGCACGACCAACAGCGTCGTGAACGTGGCGATGGTCACGCCGAACAGCACCACCAGACCGATTGCCGCGCGCCCCTCGGCACCGGCTCCCGCGGCCAGGACCAGCGGCAACGCGCCGAGCGACGTCGACAAGCCGGTCATCAGGATCGGTCGCAAGCGCAGCACGCTGGCTTCGATGATCGCCTCGCGCCACTTCCGACCATCGTCACGCAACTGGTTGGCGAACTCGACGATCAGGATGCCGTTCTTGGCGGCAAGGCCGATCAAGATCACCATGCCGATCTGGCTGTAGATGTTGAGCGTGCCGCCGCCGAGTTTCAGCCCGAGCAGGCCGCCGAACAGCGCCAGCGGCACCGTCAGCAGGATCACCAGCGGCTGCAGGAAGCTCTCGAACTGCGCGGCGAGCACCAGGTAGACCAACAGCAGCGAGACCAGGAACGTCATCAGCAGCGCATCCGAGGACTCGACGAACTCACGACTCTGCCCGCCGTAGGCGATGCCGGGCCGGTTGTCCAGCTTGTCGCGCACGACGCCGCGCAGGAACTCGAGCGCCTCGCCGAGAGTGTAGTCTTCGGCCAGGTTGGCGCTGATCGTGATCGAACGCAGGCGGTCGTAGCGGTTGCGCGTCGCGCTGTCGGCGAACTCGCGCACCTTGACGACATTCGCCAGCGGAACC
>DRKG01000208.1 GCA_011051855.1 bacterium
ACGAACGTGCCGTTGCGGCTTTCGTCGCGCACGCGCGCAAGGCCACCGGCGTCGGCGACGGACATGTGCGAGCGCGACAGCGAGAAGTCCCCCGGGTCGAGGTCGTCGCGGCCGATGGTGCGTTCCTCGGCGGCGAGCGGAATCGACTTGGCGACGTTGCCGGCGCCATCGATCACCGACAGGCTGGTCTGGCCGCCCTGCACATCGACGCGCAACCGCTGCTGCCCGGCCACCAGCACCGTTCCGGCCGGCAACGTGCGCTCGGCGTTGACGCGGATGTAGCAATCGCCGCCGAGGTTGCTGTTGGTGACGTAGCACTCGTCGACGTCGATCTTGAACGCGGCGTGCTGGTCCTGCAGCAATGCGTCGCCGCCGATCACGATGCGGCCGGCGGTGCGACCGATGACGCTCAAGCCGACCGGGAAGAAGTGCTCGGTCTTGGTCGCGTTCTCCCCCGGCGCGATGTGCACGAAGGCCGCACCGAACTGCGCCACCGGCTCTTCCGGCTCCGGTTCGGGCTCCGGCGACGCCGCATGCCGCTGGCTCGGCGGCACCATCGTGCTCTCGCCCCAGATCTCGCGCGCGATCACGTCGTCGCCGACACCGTCCATGCGCTTCTTGATCGTCTCGACGATGCGCACGCCCTCGATCATGCCGATCTTGAAGCAGGTCGAGTATTCCTTCAGGTTCGACTGCAGCGCGTCGGGGCTGAAGTCGTCGGTCAGCAGGTAGGCCGGGTGCAACAGACCTCCGCACATGAAGATGTTCGGCTGCTGCGACTCCTGCAGCGCGGTCACCGCCAGGCGCTTCTTCTTCGGCGCGTCGGCGAGCGAGAACTCCTCGATGCCCATCGACTTGAGCAGTTCGGTCGGCCGCTCCGAACCGATGAACGCCAATACCTGCCGCTTCTCGAACTCGTAGCAACGCAGCTCCGGCGGCTGGTTCGGTTCGTGCACCCGACGCGTCTTGACCGCGACCAGGTCGTTGCCGTCGTCGTCCTTGAACACCGCCAGCGGTTCGCTGAGCGGCAGGTAGCGGATGTTGCCACCCGTCCAGGCCTCGTAGAACTTCGTGGCCAGCGCCTTGCCCTTGGCGACCTTCGGCATGCCGCGCCCGCGATAACACCAGAAGATGTCGCTCTCGTCCTTGGCCGCGGCCTTGGCGATCGCGATCGCGACCACGGCCTCGGCAGCCGACATACCGCCGCCGACGACACACGCGGGCTTGCCGACGTAGTCGTTGGCGTCGCCGAGCTTGTAGCGGATGCCTAGGCCGTCGCCCATCAGCCGCACCTTCGCCGGTTGGCCGCTGCCGAGCGCGAGCACGATGTTGCGGCAGTAGATCTTCGACTTCGCCTGCGTGTCGAGCTCCATCACCTCGGCCGCGAGGGTGCCGTCCGCTTGGCGTTCGCAGCCGCCGAGTTCGACGCCGTTGCGGTAGGGCACACCGTTGTCGTCGAACACCTTCATCCAGCGTTCGAACAACTCATTGGCCGGTGTCTGGTCCTCGAACGGCAACTGCGCGATCAGCTCGCCGCCCTTGGGGAAGATCAGGTCGACCAGGTCGCCGTAGTCGGCATCCACCTTCTTCGGGTTGGGCTGGTTGTCCGCCCACTGCTTGACGATGCTGAGCATGCCGTCGCGGTCGATGACCAGCACCGACAGGCCGAGTTCGTGGGCACGCCAGGCCGCGGCGGTGCCGGTCGGGCCACCGCCGACCACCAGGACGTCGAGGGGATTCGCTGGGCTGTCACCATTCATGGTTCGATCGTCGGTCGGGCTCTGCCGGACCGCTCACTTCTTCAGGGATTCCACCGTCGGCGGCGTCCAGCCGGCCGGCACTCTGTCGGAGACGCGGAACACCTCGCCGTCGCGCACGTAGAAGCGGCGCTGCTCGGCGAGGGTGAACGGACGGCCGCCGATCCGCCCGAAAACCGCGATCTGGTGGCCCGACTCGTCGACCGCGCGATCGCGCTCGAGCCCCTTGGCGATGGCGCAGGCGCCGCGCAGCGGAAAGCTCGCGATCCACCGCGGACGCGGCGCCGGCGAGAAGCCGTAGGCGCTGCGACCGCCGTCCTCCGGCGTCACCAGTTGCAGCACGTGCAGGCCGGTCTGGCCGTCGGCGACCAGCGCGTAGACGCTGTCGTTGACCATGCCGACCTTGACCATGTTGACGTCGCGCAGGCGATCCTCCGCGGTGAACGGCGGCAACGTCTCGCCCGTCTGCGGGTCGACCACCGGCTTCGGTTCGGTCGCCTTGGTGATGTCGACGCACACGAGGCCGTTCTGGCCGGCGGACACGTAGGCGTATTCGCGGGCGACGTAGACGTCGCGCGCATCGGCGATCGCCATCGGCGTGCCGACCCGCCGCGCGCGTTCCGGCCAAGTGACGTCGACCACCTCAAGGCCTTCGGCATCGGTGACGAACGCGTAGCGGAACTGCACCGCCACCGACGTCGGCCGAGCCAACGGCACGGTGGTCAGGATCTGCGGATCGAGCGGGTCGTCGATGTCGATGACGACCAAGCCGGCGTCGCAGCACACATAGACGGTGGCGCCGGCCACGGCGAGGTTCTCGGCGCCATCGAGCGCGCCGTCCGGGTTGAACGTCAGCGCCCGCCTCGTGAAGTTGTTGTCGGGGTTGCCGTCGGTCAGGCAGTCGACATCGACCAGAATCAAACCTTCGTAGCGGTCGGTGACGTAGGCGTAGCGGTAGGACTCGTGCAGATACTGGTCCTTGCCCTTGTAGGGGTAGTTCTGCTCCTTGTTGTCGGGATCGTACGGCCGCGCCATGCTGATCGACATGTTGGTCGGCAGCGCGACCGCCGTCGCGTAGCGGGTGGCGACGTGGGTGTCCTGGCCGAGCGGCGACACCGGCGCGGTGACGATGCGCTCGCTGAAGTTCTTGTTGGCGACGTTGGCGACGTCGTAGACGCGGAAGCCGCCCTCGCCGCAAGCCGTGTAGACGTATTCGCCGCGCTGCTCGATCGACAGCACCTTGCCGCCGTGATGGTGCCCCTCGACCAGCTCACGATCGTTGGCGGCGTGCGCCGCGAACTCGTCGGGGTAGGCCAGGCGGTGCAGGTTCGAGCCGATCACCGCCTGCGGCTCCGGCCACTCGGTGATGCGCACCGCTTCGAGACCATTCGCCCCGGCGCCGACGTAGGCATACATGCCGAAGAAGTTCACGTAGTTGGTGCCGAGCAAGAAGGTCTGCGCCAGCCAAGCGTTGTTGTCATCGCGTTCGCTGACGTGGCAATCCGAGCACTTGCGGGTCTCGGTCTTGCGCACCGTGTGCGCGAAGTGCGTGTTGAAGCACTGGCCGTTCATGCCGTTGGCGGCGATCGTCAACTGCTGCTTGTAGGCGATGCCGCGCGTCGCATCGGTCGACGACACCATCACCGCCGACGACGAACGCACCACCGCGACCTTCGGGATCGGATCGCTGCCGTCATCGGTCGGCATCCACTTCACGGTCGGCGACACGCCCAGCATGAACACGTCGTCGCGCGCCACCTGCGGGTTGTAGGTCGCGTAGTTGCGCAGCTTCTTGCGTTCGAAGTGGTGCATGTCGGTGCGCCAGTTCGCCTCCTGCGGCAGGTGGCAGCCGAAGCACGACGTCATCCACGACGTGTGGCACGCGGCGCAGTCCATCTGCTCCGGCGTGTGCGCACACGAGCCATCGGGCCGTTGCTGCAGTTTGGCATAGGCCGCTTTCTCGTTGTAGTTCGGGTGGTCCTTGCTGACGCTGTCCTTGACCTGCGGGATGTGCCACTCGAGGTTCGGGTAGAGCATCGAACGCTGCACGAACACCTTGCGGCCGTCGATGCGCTTCTCGTCGAAACGATCCTCGCCCCACGGCGTCTTCTTGCGGCCGAGCAACGCGTCGGGCTTGGCCGCCGGACCGCGCAGGCCGTAGTCCATGTAGGCGTCGATGGTGCCGTGGCAGTCCTGGCACAGGATCTGGATCGCAGCCTGGTATTCGGAATAGAGGTGCGTGTCGCCGTGCACGTCCTGCGCGAAGTGGCAGTCGACGCAGTGCATGCCGACCTCGGCGTGCACGTCCTTGAGGTGCACGGGCTTGCCCGGCTGCGGCCGAAAGCAACCGGCGGTCTTGTCGTTCGGGTCGTAGATCTGCTCGGCGGTCGGCGCCTGGCCGAGCTTCGGAATCACGCCCTCGAACTTCTTCGGGTCGTCGTAGTCGACGACGTTGCCGTCCCGGTCGAGCAGGTTGCCCTTGCGGTCGGTCTTGAACACACCGCGGAAGATCCAGCCGTGTCCGTGGTAGTCGGCGAACTGCGTGTGCTGCAACTGCGGATTGACCTTCTCGGCGACGCCTTCGAGGAACGAACGATCCCCCCACTTGCCGCGTTGCGCGGCCCCTTCCGGGTTGCGGTCGAGGATCTCGTGCGTCTCCGCCATCGACTTGTCGCGTTGCTGCTCGGGCCACATCTGCTCACCGTCGGTCTCGTACGACCACATCTGGTAGCCGTAGTAGGTGTTCAAGAACGAGTTCGGCTGGTGCATGTGGCAGACCAGACAGTTGCTCGACGGCACGCCCGAGGTGAACCGGTGCGCGATCGGGTGGCCGGGTTCGCCCTGCGGGATCTGCGGATCGACGGGCACTGCCATCGTGCGGCCGTCGCCCTTGCCGTCGTAGTCGGGCCAGCGGCCGGCATTGCCGTGGCCGACGTTGCCGAACACCGCGAACGGGCCGCTGTGCACCGGATCGCGGTCGTTGGCGTAGACCATGTGGCACGACGTGCAGCCGCTGCTGCGGAAGTCGCCGGGCTGGTCGTTGGTGCCGAAGAACGACAGATGCGGGTCGTTGAGGCGGGTCTTGTGCACGTTCAACGTCGGCAGGTCGACGCGGTTGAGCGTGCCGAGGCCGCGGTCCGACGACTTGTTGTTGGGCCGACCGGGATCCTCGAACTTGTCCGGCAGGCCGGGCACCTGGCCGGGCAGGCCGTTCAGCCCGAGCGCGACACCGCCGAGCCGCGACCCCTTCTCGAAGATGCGGAAGATGTTGCTCGGCTGGGTCACCTCCCAATGCGGCAGCGGCACCGCGAACGGCGACCAACTGTGCTGCTCCATCTCCTCGGCCGTCGGCGCGCGCCCCTCCTTGCCGTGCTCGAACACGCCGCCGTCGGCCGCCACCACGTGGTTGACGATGCGCGGCTTGCCGTCCGGGCCGTAGGACTCGCCGAGGAACGAGCGCTTCTTGCTGACGATGCCGTTCGCGTAGGTGACGGTGCCCCAGAAGTGCTGCGAAGTCGCCATCAGCGACTTCATCACCTGCAGCGTCTCGTTCGGGTGGCACGGCCCGCAGGTCTTGTTGGCCACCCGCAGATCGCCCGGGTTGACGAACTGCACCCAGGCGGGGTCCTCGGCGAGCGTCAGCGTGTAGGGCCGCTCGGGGTTGCCCGAACCGTTCCATTCCTCGGGAAACCTCGGGCGCGGGTGCGCCAGCACGACCCCGCCGCGCACCTCGTCGGTGGTCGGATCCCCGCCGTGGCAGTGCACGCAAGTCGCCTTGCGGCCCGCCGGATGCGGGTCGCGGCAGCCTTCGTGGCACTTCGCACACGAACCGTCCGACGGATAGAAGACCCCGTCGTCGGTCGCGACCGGCTGCTCGCCCGCCACCGCCGCCTCGATCGCCTCCCGCGCCGCTGGATCGGGCCACTCGTAGGACGGCTGTGCCACGCCGGGCGCGCGACACCCGAACAGTTGGAACGCCAGCAGCGCGACCACGCCCAGACCGGCGATCTGCCAGCCGGAGACGGAATGACGCGGAGATGACGGACGAGGATGCTGCGGGAGGGGGCTTGCCATGGGATCGAGGGGGCGACTCCGGGTCCGACCCACGATGCTAGCGGCCATGGCACGGGCGGCAGCGGAGTTTTTTTGCGGCTGGCAGGCCGCGTCGGGCGAGTCCATCCCACCCCGATCACGGCGCCGGCAAGTTGCGGCGACTTCTCTTGCCCGTATGCTCGTGGCTCGGTATGTTTCGGCAATCGCGTAGTCACGAACCGCGGAAGAGGCGATCAGAGGAGAGTCGGCGTGGAACCGACAGGGTCGCGTCTTGCGCCAGATAGGACCGCGATAGGATGCGTATGAGTCCGCATTTCCGTTTCCGTTGCTCGAAGCTCGAAGCTCGAAGCTCGAAGCTGGCAACGTTCTCTCCTGCCGATCGTAACCGGCCTTCTGCTTTTCTCGGTTGAGCAGCTCCCCGCGCAGAATCCGCCGCAGAACCGCTTCTCCACCCACGATTGGACGCTGCCCACGTTCGGTGGCGGCGGCACCGAGCCGATCGTGGGTGTCAACGACTTCCGCGAGTTCTGGGCGGACGTGAAGATCCCTGGGGACGGCTTCGCCTACTCGGTCGGCACGATCGAGGTGCCGACGACGGTGAACGCGTTCTTCTCGGGCTTTCCGGCCTTTACCGCAACTTCACTCACACCTCTAACCGTATCGCCCGGGAACCCCGCGGCCCAGGTCGTGATCCTGCAGCAGGCCGAGCCCGCCGGCTCGCAGATCTTCCAGCAACGGTTCCTCTACGGGATGACCGGCGAATCCGCCCACGCCCGCGCGGTGCACGTCTGGCCGGCCGCCAACCCGGCCGACACGCGCGTCGCCATCTGCGGCGAAACCCTCGCCGACGAACTCCCGCTCGACAACATCGAAACCTGGCCCGGCGCCGGAAACGGCGGCTCGGTCGGCTTCATCGCGATGTTCGACGGCAACCTCAATCTGCTCTGGAGCCATCGCTTCTTCGGCCTCGCGAACGACGAACACTGCGCGATCACTGACGTGTCGGTCCGCGTCGAGTACGTCGACGGCGTGCCCACCACCGACTACGTGACCTTCTGCGCTGCCTCGACCTACGGCATGCCGGCCGGCAACGGCACGCTCGCGGCCGTGCTGCCGTTCGCGCCTCCGACCGGCGGGAGCTGCGGCAACCCGACGGGCGGCGACACCGACAACGGCGTCGGCCAGTGGGACGGCATCGTCGGCCGGCTCTCCCATGCCCACGTCAACAACGGCGGAGCCGGCGCCAACGCGCCGGCGACGACCGTCTTCCTGTCGGCGTTCGGCGGCGACATGCAGGACGGGCTGTTCGGCATCGTCGACCTCGACGAGGAGCGCTTCGCGGTAGTCGGGTCGACCGGTACCGTCGCTGCGCCAGCACCCGGGGCGGACCTCCCGATCACCTCCGGCCTGTGTCCTGCGGCCGGCGTCGCGCCGTTCAGTGCGGGCGTCATCGCCGTCTTCCGCGGCAACGCGGGATCGCTGCAACTGGAGTGGTCGCAGTCCGTCGGATCGCTGGCGCAGAACACCGACACGGCAATCCGCGACGTGCACTTCCGTCGCGAACCCAGCGGCGTGAACACGGCACCCGACACCTTCGGGCTCACCGTGGTCGGGGCGACGAACGACCCAGACCTGTTCGGGCCGTCGTCCCTCGCCAGCATCTCGGTCGCAGCCACCCCACAAGCCACGATCGCCGGCGGCGTGGACGGATTCGTGCTCGGCGGCACCTACACCACGCCCTCGTCGCCCATGAGCCTCCCCATGGTTTGGCTTCAGGGCACCTTCCGCGGCTCCACCGGGGACGAAGGACTGACCGGCATCAGCGGCTGGAACGAGTTCAACGAGCACTTCGTCGTCACCGGCACGACCGACGCGAATGACATCGACTTCGGCAGCTACTACGTCGACGACACCCTGACGCTCGTCGAACTCGCGGGCGGCCCCATCGCCGGTGGCCCCGGCGGCGTGCGCGTCGGTGGCTCCGGCTATGACCGCCCCACCGCGCTCGCCGATCCTCAGAACGGCCCCACGATGTTCCATGCCACCACCCTCGGCCAGTTCGACACGTTCGGGCTCGGCAGCCCCGCCGGCGGCGGCATCAGCGTCGGCCCCGATGCTCGCACCATCGTGGTCGGCACGACGCTGAGCGGGAACTTCCCGGTGGTGGGAGCGGGTGCACGCGCGAAGACCGGCACCACCCACGACGCGGTGCGCATCGCCGTCGACATGGTGCCGGTCGGCGTCGGCCGCACCGACGGCACGGGTACGCCGCCGCCGGCCGGCGCGCCGGCCTACCCCTTGCCGGGGGTCTTCGGCGGCACCACGCCAGAGTGCGCCCTGACTCCGTTCGGCCACCAGATCGGACTGGTCGACGCGCAGGCGGCGCCAGCACTGGCGCGCATGCTGATCGACTGGGAAGGCCCCGCGCCCGCTCCGAACGTCAACGGCGCCATCGTGGTATCGCGACCGCCGAACAGCAGCAACACGCTCGGAGCCGCACTCCAGTTCGACTTCCCCGGCAACAACCCGGCGGCGCCCGGGCCCCTGCCCCTGCTGCCTGACGGCGTGCTGTTCTGGACGACCGACCCGAGCAACGTCGTGTTCACGCTGCCGCCGACTTCGGGCTTCGCCCTGCGCTTCCCGCTGTCCGCCCTGCCGGCAGCGGGCACGACGGTGACGGCCCAGCTCATCGTGCTGCTGAACAACACCGTGACCGGCGGCGCCATCGGGCCGGTCTGCCCGGCCAATGGCACCTCCGCCTTCGCCGCCAGCCCGGCCATCTGGCTGAGTTGGTAGCATCCCGGCGGGCGCGCCCGTGAGGGCGGGCGCGCCCGCGCATCCCGCACCGACAGGAACCGACCATGAACTCCGTCCACCGCGTTTGCGCAACCACCACGGCGACGCTGCTGGCGATCGCCACCACGCTTGGCCAGTCGCCGCTGTCCATCGGCCGACAGAGCCTGGACCCGTTCTCCGGCGTCGTGCAGG
>DRKG01000209.1 GCA_011051855.1 bacterium
AGAACTGCAGGCCGAGCAGGCCGGCGTTGTTCGGGATCGGTAGCGACCAGGACGCGACGTTGCCGAACGTGAGCAGCCCGTCGGTCAGGTCGAGGCTGGTGTAGAGCTGGCAGCCCGGCAGGCCGAGGGCGGTCAGATCGAGCGGCAGGAAACCGAGGCTCGAAACCTGGTTGCTCGTGCCGGTGATCATCACCCCGATGCCGTAGGGCATGTTGTCGACGTTGACGATCATCGTCTGGCCGAGCCGCGGCAGTGCCGCGTTGAGCAGTTGCGAGGTGCCCATCGTGTTCGGACAACCGGCGCCGGTGGTCGTGTAGCTGGCCGGAAACGCGTCCTCGCTGCAGGCCCGGATCGCAAACACGCCGCTGTAGTAGAGCGGGCACAGCGGAACGCCCTGCACGGTCGCCAGCGCCGCGTCGCGCCAGCCCTGCCCGGTGATCTCCATGATGCTGGTGCCGGTCGGGGTGACGTTCGGGTTGCAGACGAACTGCAGCGACTGGTTGTCGGTGAAGAAGTTCGCCGGCCAACCGGTGGCGCAACTGCCGCTCGGGTGGAGGTTGACGTCGCAGCGGAAGCAGACTGCGAACCGCCGCACGCCGCCGACCGGCGGCGCCGCCCCGACGATGATGCCGTAGGTGGAGACGTCGAGTTCGTTGAGGCCGTGGCTCTGCACCTGCATGCTCTGGTTGGCCTGCTGCGACAGGCTGAACACCATCTGGCCCATGTTGACGTTCGCCCCGTTGAAGCTGACGCCGTCGTAGACCTCGACGTCGAGCACCGCCTGGAAGCCCGGGGCCCCGAAAGCGGCACCCCACGGGGCGACCACCTTGGTCAGCTTCTGCACCGGCATGCCGGCCGGCATCTCGAACACGACGCCGGCACTCTCGCCTTCGCACATGCCCTGGATGACGCTAACGGCGGTCGGCACCGACGACGGCACCGCCGGGAGCGAATCGCGTTGCCAGAACGTGCCGGTGGTGCAGCCCTGGGCGGCGAGCGGCGCGGCCGCCGCGAGGACGAAGAAGGGCAGAAGGAGGTTGCGCATGGCTTGCTTGAGCGAGGGAAGCGAGGGCAGGATCCCCCGATCGTCCCACGGCTCCGGTCGGGGCACAACCGGGGCCCGGCGCAGAATCCGCCCAGGAACGCGGGAACGGCGTCACCATCGCGCATAGCATGCGCCGCCGATGCTCCCGTTCGTCTCCTTTTGCGGCATCCTCGCCATTCTGGCCCTGTGCTACGCGTGTTCGCGGCATCGTCGCGCGATCCGCTGGCGGTTGGTCGGCACCGGGCTCGGCATCCAGGCCGTGCTGGGGCTGCTGTTCCTCTACTGGGATGCCGGCAACGCCGCGCTGCGTTCGGCCGGCGATGGCGTCGACCGGTTCCTGAAGCTGTCGCAGGTCGGCACGTCGTTCGTGTTCGGCGCGCTCACCGACGGGGCGAAGGTCGAATCGGCCTTCGGCGCGGGCGCGTTCCTGTTCGCGTTCCAGGTGTTGCCGATCCTGATCTTCTTTTCGAGTTTCACCGCCGTGCTCTACCACCTCGGCGTGATGCAGATGGTGGTGCGCGCGATGGCCTGGGTGATGGTGCGGCTGCTGGGCACCTCCGGCAGCGAATCGCTGAGCGCCTGCGGCAACGTGTTCGTCGGCCAGACCGAGGCGCCGCTGTTGGTGCGTCCCTACCTGTCGGGCATGACGATGAGCGAACTGCACGCGATCATGGTCGGCGGCTTCGCGACCATCGCCGGCAGCGTGTTCGCGCTCTACGTCGGCTTCGGCATCGCTCCCGGGCACCTGATGGTCGGCTCGGTCATGGCGGTGCCGGCCGGGCTGATCTGCACCAAGATGCTGTGGCCCGAGACCGAAAAGAGCCAGACGATGGGCGTGGTGACGCGGGCGGATCGCTCGCAGTACGGCAACGTCGTCGAGGCGGCGGCCGGCGGCGCTGCCGACGGTCTGCAGTTGGCGCTGAACGTCGCCGCGATGCTGATCGCGTTCCTCGGCTTGCTGGCGGTGTTGAACGCGACCCTGTCGCTGTTCGACGAGCAGTGGTCCGTGCAGGCGGCGCTGTCGGTCGTGTTCTGGCCGATCGCCGCGGTGATGGGTGTGCAGTGGGACGAGATCCCGCTGCTGGCCGAGCTGTTGGGCACCAAGATCGCCGCGACCGAGCTGGTCGCCTACGGCAAGCTCGGCCCGATGATCGCCGCCAACGAGGTCTCGCCGCGCACCGCGATGATCGCCAGCTTCGCGTTGTGCGGGTTCGCCAACTTCGGCAGCGTTGCGATCCAGATCGGCGGCCTCGGGGCGATGGCGCCGGAACGGCGGGCGGATCTCGCCAAGCTCGGCCTGCGCGCGATGCTGGCGGGCGCGCTCGCGACCTGTATGACGGCCTGCGTCGCCGGCGTGCTGTCGCCCGTCGAACCCTCATGAACGAATCCGAACGACAACGAATCGAAGCGGCCGCGGCGCGATTGCGCACGCAGCTCGGCGAACAGCGGTGTGGCAGCTTGCAGCTCGGCATCGTGCTGGGCAGTGGCCTCAAGGGCTTCGTCGAGGTGCTCGAGCACGCGGTCGAAGTGCCGTTCGCCGAAGTGCCCGGCTGGCCGGTGCCGCGGGTCGAAGGCCACGGCGGTGCGTTGGTCGTCGGCGAGGTCGCGGGCGTTCCGGTCGCCTGCCTGACCGGGCGGGTGCACCTCTACGAAGGCTTCGAACCGGTCGAGATCGTGCGCGCCACCCGCACCCTGCGCACGCTCGGCGTGCCGCGCTTCTTGCTCAGCAACGCCGCCGGTGGCATTGCCGACGAGCTGGTCGCGGGGGACCTGATGGTGATCACCGACCACCTCAACCTGACCGGTGGTTCGCCGCTCGTCGGGCCGCACGAGCCGGCGTTCGGGCCGCGCTTTCCGGACCAGTCCGAAGTGTGGTCGCAGCGTCTGCGCCGCGAACTGATGGCCTGTGGCGCGCGTCTGCGCCCGGGAGTCTACGCGGGGCTGCTCGGCCCATCCTACGAGACGCCCGCGGAAGTGCGCATGTTGCGCGCGCTCGGTGCCGATGCGGTCGGCATGAGCACCGTGCACGAGGCGATCGCGCTGAACGCGATGGGCGCCGAGGTCTGCGGCCTGTCGTTGATTTCGAACCTGGCGGCCGGCATCTCCGCGCAGCCGTTGTCGCACGACGAGGTGATCGCGACTGGCGCGGCCGCAGCGGCCACGATGACGCAGGTCGTCGCCGAGTTCTGCCGGAGGCTCTCGTGAGCACCAACCTGACCATCCGCCCGTATCGGCCGGGCGACGAGCACGCGATCCTGGCGACGTTCAATCTGGTGTTCCGCGAGGTCTGCGGGCCGGACTACGTCGATCGCACCCTCGAACAGTGGCGCTGGGCCTACCTCGACAACCCCGTCGGCCATCGCATCTCGCTGGCGGTGGCCGACGACGGCACCGTCGCATCGCAGTACGCCGGCATGCCGATGCTCTACGACACGCCGTGGGGCGAGCGGCGGTTCGTGCACTGCGTCGATTCGATGACGCACCCGAACTGGCGGCAGGGTCTGAAGGCGAAGAGCCTGTTCGTCGAGACCTGCATGCCGTTCTGGGACCACGGCAAGGCGATCGGCGACCTGTTGTTCTACGGCTTTCCGGTGGACGCCGCCTACCGCATCGGCAAGCGCTACCTCAAGTACGAGATGATGCGGGTGATCGACTTCCTGATCCGCGATCGGGGGGCGCCGCCGCTGACGGCGCCGGCGGCGGTGGCGGTCGCTCGGGTCGATGAGGTGCCCGAAGACGTCGCCCGTCTGCACGACGAGGTTCGGGCCGACAAGCGTTGTCTGTTGCGGCGCGATCGCGCCTACCTCGATTGGCGTTATGTGCGGAATCCGGCCCGCGCCGACTACGAACTGTGGACGGCGCGCCGCGACGGCGAACTGCGGGGCCTGATGGTGTTGAAGCCGGGATCGGGGCTTGCCCCGGATGCCTGCACGATCGCCGACTGGTCGGTGCCGGAGGCCGACACCGAGGCGGCCGACGCGCTGCTCGCCTCCGCCGTGCGGCGACAGCACGACGAACGGAAGGAGCGGCTGATGACGGTGTTCCCGCCGTGGTCCGCCGAGCACCGCCACCTGCTGCGGCGCGGCTTCGTCGAGACGCCGTCGGCCACCTGGTTGCAGCGACGGCTGGTGCACAACATCAACGATCCGGCCGTCACGCCGGCCTTCCTGGCTGAAAACTGGTGGTACACCCTGGGAGACAGCGACCTTGCCTGACGATCGCCGCCGGGTCGATCTCGAGTCGCGGATCGCGATGCTCGAACGTACGATCGAGGCGTTGAGCGGCGAAGTGGCGACGCAGCAGAAGCAGGTCGAAGCGCTGGCCGAGAACGTTCGCCTGCTGGTCGAGCAACTCCGGCGCCAGCGGGCGGGCGAGCCGATCGAACCGCACGACACGCGGCCGCCGCACTGGGGCGGATAAGCACTTCCGCTGCATCGCGCGCTCGGGTATCCCGTGCCCCGAGAATGCTGTCCCACGCGATCGTGCTCGGCCCGCAACGCCACGACCCCATCGTCTGCCAGGCGGTCGACGACTTGGTGCCATCGCGCAAGGAGCCGGTCGCGGTCGTCACCGCCGGGTGGGAGGAGCGCGAGAGCGAAGACCAAGAGCTGCGCGAGCACGTCTGCCGCCCGGTCGAGAACCTGCGGATCTGGCAGCGCGTCGAGCGCATCTTCGAGCGGGACAAGGACCTGCTCGATGCGATGCGCGAACGGCACGCGACCTTGCGGCGGGTGCAGGAACTCTATCGGCTGCGGCTCGATGGGCTGATGGCGCCGGTGCGCGAGC